>JAFKJZ010000674.1 GCA_017305815.1 Hyphomicrobiales bacterium | reverse complement strand
CGACGCACTCGACTACGGCGGCAACTCCGCCGATCTCGGCAAAAATGTCGGCGACGACTTCCACGAGGGCAAGATCACGCTTCCGGTCGTGCTCGCCTACCGGCGCGGCTCCGAGGCCGAGCGCGCCTTCTGGCAGCGCACGCTCGAAAAGGGCGAGATCCAGGACGGCGACCTCGAAAAGGCGATCGGCCTGCTGCGTTCGCACAAGACGATCGAGGAGACGATCGAGCGCGCCCGCCACTACGGCACGGTGGCGCGCGACGCGCTGGCGACCTTCCCGGAAAGCGCCTGGAAGGCCTCCCTGCTCGAAGTCATCGATTTCTGCATCGAGCGCGCGCACTGACAGCCAGCCACCGCGAGCGGCGGCAGGGAAACTGCCGCCGCTCGCAGTGCTGCCGCTTGCGGGGTGGTCTCAAAAGCGCCATCCTCATGGACCACCTCGTGAACGAGGATCCATACCTGCACTCGGTATCAGACAGGATTTCGATGCGCCGCACGCTGCCTTCCCTCGTCCGACCGCTTCGCACCGTTGCGGTGTGCTTTGCCCTGCTCGCCAGCACCAGCCTGATGGCCGGAGCCGCGGCGCGCGGCGAACCATCGGTCGCCGAACTGCTCGACGACGCGATGCCGACGCTTTCCGGCAGCTATCTGGCGGCGCTCAGCGCGATCTCGGCGCAGGACTATGATTCGGCGACCGCGCTGTTCGAGGAAGCGCTGAGCCAGGATCCCGATAATCCGATCCTGCTCGAACGGACGTTCACGCTGCTGATCGCCAATGGCCGCATCGATCGCGCCATTCCGCTGGCTCAGCGGCTGGTCGAGCTCGACCCGGAAATGCGGATGGGCCAGATGGTCCTCGGCGTGAAGGCGCTCAAGGACAAGAAGTTCGCCGAGGCGGGCAAGCATCTCGGCAAGAGCGACCGCGGTCCGCTTGCCAATATCTCGTCCGGCCTGCTTTCCGCCTGGGCGGCGCAGGGCCAGGGCCAGACCGACGCGGCGCTGAAGATCGTCGACACCATGCAGGGCCCCGAATGGTATTCGGTGTTCAAGAACTTCAATACGGCGCTGATCAACGAAAACGCCGGCCGCACCGACGCGGCGGTGAAGGCGATCACGGCCGCCTATGAGGCCGAAGGCGGCTCGCTCCGCGTCACCGAGGCCTACGCCCGGATCCTGGCGCGCGCCGGCAAGGTCGACGAGGCCAAGAAGGCCCTAATCAGCTTCACCGAGAACAGCGTCGGCCATCCCGTCATCGCCGCGCTCCAGAAGGAGCTCAACGCCGGCAAGAAGCCCGCGCCGCTCGTGCGCAACGCGCAGGAAGGCGCCGGCGAGGTTCTGTACGGCCTGGGCTCGGCGCTTGGCGGCGAGAATGGCGGCGCCGACCTCGCGACGATCTACCTGCGGCTCGCCAATTACCTGCAGCCGTCCAACGACCTCGTCATCATGGCGCTCGGGGACCTGACGCAGAACGCGCAGCGCTTCGACCGCTCGATCCCCATCTTCGAGCAGGTGGCGAAGACCTCGCCGCTGCGCCGCAATGCCGACCTCCAGGTCGCCCTCAGCCTCGACGCAGCCGGCAAGTCCGACCAGGCCATCAAGCGGCTGAAGCGTCTGATCGCCGCCAACCCGCGCGACATCGACGCGCTGACGACGCTCGCCACGATCAACCGCACCGGCAAGCGCTATGGCGAGGCGTCCAAGCTCTACACCAAGGCGATCGACGCCCTCACCGAGGACAATCCGCGCAACTGGCTGATCTACTATTTCCGCGGTATCGCCTATGAGCGCGGCCAGGAATGGGCCAAGGCCGAGGCGGACTTCCTCAAGGCGCTGGAAATTGCGCCCGAGGAGCCGCAGGTGCTCAACTATCTCGGCTACAGCTGGATCGATCGCGGTCTCAACCTCGACCGCGCCACCGACATGATCAAGAAGGCCGTCGAGCTCCGGCCGAATGACGGCTACATCGTCGATAGCCTCGGCTGGGCCTACTACAAGCAGGGCAAGTACGACGAAGCCGTCGCGCAGCTCGAGCGCGCCATCTCGATCAAGGCCGACGACGCCACCATCAACGACCATCTCGGCGACGCCTACTGGAAGGTCGGCCGCAAGCTCGAGGCGACGTTCCAGTGGGCGCATGCCCGCGACCTGAACCCCGAGCCGGCGGACAAGGAACGCATCCTCGCCAAGCTCGCGCACGGTCTCGACAAGGTCGAGGCGGAGGAAAAGGCCGCACAGTCGAAGGACGACAGCGCCAAGACCGACACGACCAAGACCGATGCGTCAAACAGCGAGCCGGCCAAGGCCGGTTCCGCCACCTCGCCGCGCGCGGAAGGCCCGAGCCGCATCACCATCGGCGCCGGCGACAGCCTCTGGAAGATCGCGCTCAAGGTCTATGGCGACGGCGAACTCTACAGCCGGCTGATCGACGCCAATCGCGACAAGCTCAGTAACCCGAACCTCATCGTGCCGGGCCTGGTCATCGACATTCCGCAGTTCGACACGGCGCAGTGACCGCGGCGGAAGACGTCCGGCCCGTCGCCGGGCCGGGCCGCCGGCTCGGCGCGGCCTTCGCGCCGGCGAAGATCAACCTCGCCCTGCACGTCATCGGCCGTCGCGCCGATGGCTATCACCTGCTGGACAGCCTCGTCGCGTTCGCCGGGATCGGCGACACGATCGAGGCGATCGCCAACCCTTCCACGACCGAGCCGCGGCTCACGATCACAGGCCCCTTCGCGGCCGGGCTCGAGGCCGGCCCTGACAACCTGGTGCTGCGCGCCGCGCTCGCCCATGCGACGGCCGGCGGTCGGATCGACGGCTTCGACCTTCGCCTCACCAAGAGCCTCCCCGTTGCTTCCGGCATCGGCGGCGGTTCGGCCGACGCGGCGGCGACGCTCCGCCTGCTGACCGAGATCGCCCCCCTGCCTGCGACGGCGGCCGACACCTTGCGGACGCAGGCGGAGAGGCTCGGCGCCGACGTGCCGATGTGCCTGATCTCGACGCCACTCCGGGCGACCGGCATCGGCGAGACGATCGAACCCCTGCCGGGGTTCCCCTCGCTGCCGATGGTGCTGGTCAATCCCGGCGTCGCCGTTTCGACTCCTGCCGTCTTCCGTGGCCTCGCCCGGGCCGACAATCCGCCGCTGCCAGCATTGCCGCCCGTCTTCTCCGACGCTGAAGCCGTCGCCGAATGGCTCAAGACGACGCGCAACGACCTCGAGAATCCGGCAATCGCCGCCCTGCCCCTGATCGCGGCGAGTCTCGCCGAGATGGCGGCTACGGACGGTTGCCGGCTGGCGCGAATGTCCGGATCGGGCGCCACGATATTCGGACTCTTCGCCACGTGGACCGAGGCCGAGCGCGCCGCCGCCGCTCTTTCCAACGCCCATCCGGCATGGTGGGTCGTCGCAACCATGACGGCCGGCAGCTAGCGCTTTCCTCCGCCCTCGCCGAGGGATATCTCTGTGCCCCAGCAGCGCGCACGAGGATCCGGGCCATGACCAAGACCGACCCAAGCCTTCCGTTCATTCCGGTCCGTTTCGCCGTGCTTACCGTATCGGACACGCGCTCGCTTGAGGACGACAAGTCCGGCAAGACGCTCGCCGACCGGATCGAAGCCGCCGGCCACACCCTTTCCGAGCGGGCGATCGTCCCCGACGATATCGACGAGATCCGCACCATCGTCTCCTGCTGGATCAGCGATCCGGAGATCGACGTCGTCATCACCACGGGGGGCACCGGCTTCACCGGCCGGGACGTCACGCCCGAGGCGGTCGAGCCGCTGTTCGAGAAGCGTATGGACGGCTTCTCGGCTGTGTTCCATCGCATCAGCTACGACAAGATCGGCACGTCGACGATCCAGTCGCGCGCCACGGCGGGGCTCGCGAACTCGACCTTCATCTTCGCGATTCCGGGTTCGCCCGGTGCCTGCAAGGACGCCTGGGACGGCATCCTCAGCGTGCAGTTCGACTATCGCAGCCAGCCGTGCAACTTCGTCGAGATCATGCCGCGCCTGGACGAGCACCTGAAGCGCGGCAAGCTCCAGGCCTGATCAGGCCACCACGGTCCGCGATACGGCGCGCGAGCGCAGGAAGGAAAGGCGCCCGCGGCCGGCTCGCCGGCACCAGCAGACCCTCCTTGCACGAAGAAGAGGCAAACCGGCGCGAGTGTACTGAGGAGCGAACCTCCGAAAGGCGCGCGCGCCAGCCGAAACCGGCATCGGCATGGCGGAAGGATGCAGCGCGATTGCCGCCCGCCCCCGACATCGCCAGTCGATCCATGAAGTCGCGCACCTCGCGCTGCCAGCCGGGCTCCAGCATGACGTCGGGCGAGAGAAAGAGCAGCCAGTCCGAGCGCGCCGCAGCCGCGCCCGCCGCGAGATCGGCGCCGCGATCGCCGGAACCGACGACGATCTTGCAGCCGGCCGCGTCGGCGACGGCAAGCGTCTCGTCCGTCGAGCGGGCGTCGACCACGATGACCTCGCGCACGGTGCCGTCGGCAGCCGCCGGCACGAGCGCCGCCAGCGCGTGGGCCAACGCCATTTCATCGTTCTGAGTGGAAAGGATCACGCTGATCATCGTTTCGATCTTAGACCGACTTTTTTGCGACTGCGAGACGAAACAGCAGAGACGTTGCGTCGCAAGATGCATTGTTCTTGTTTTGTTCCCTGTCGCGGCGTATGAGTCAGGGCATGTCGCTCGCCCGCTCCCTCCCCCCGCATCTCGACCCGCTGCTCATGCCCGCGGAGCCATCCCTGGCCGCGCCGATCGACCCTGACCGTCGGCGCGG
>JAFKJZ010000673.1 GCA_017305815.1 Hyphomicrobiales bacterium | reverse complement strand
GTGGTGGTTCGGGCGAACCGGACGGACAGCGCGCCAGGCGAGCTTGCCGTGACCGATCTCGCGACGGCCGGGCGAACCCATGCGGCCGGTCTCGCCGACCGAGTAGGGCGGGAAGTTGTAGTGCAGCAGGAAGGTTTCCTTGTAGGTGCCTTCCAGCGCGTCGATGAACTGCTCGTCATCGCCGGTGCCGAGGGTCGCGACCACCAGGGCCTGCGTCTCGCCGCGGGTGAAGACCGCCGAGCCGTGCGTACGCGGCAGGACGCCGACTTCCGACACGATCGGGCGGACCGTCTTCAGGTCGCGGCCGTCGATGCGGCTGCCGGTGTCGAGGATGTTCCAGCGAACGATCTTCGCCTGGAGCTCCTTGAAGACGGCGCCGATCTTTTCCTTGTCGAAGCGGGGCTCTTCGCCTTCCGGGAAGAAGTGTGCCAGCACCTTCGCCTTGACGGCGTCGACGGCGGCATAGCGCTCCTGCTTGACGGTGTTCTTGTAGGCCTCGCGCAGCTCGGCCTCGGCGATGCCGAGCATCTCCGTCTCGATCGCCGAAAGGTCGGCCGGCGCGAACTCGCGCGGCTCCTTGGCGGACTTCTCGGCGAGCTGGATGATCGCGTCGATCACCGGCTGGAAGCCGCGATGACCGAACATCACGGCGCCGAGCATGGTCTCTTCCGAAAGCTCCTGCGCTTCCGACTCGACCATCAGCACGGCGTCCTGGGTGCCGGCGACGACGAGGTCGAGCTTCGAGCTCTCATTCTGCTCGAGCAGCGGGTTCAGCACGAACTCGCCGTCGATCAGGCCGACGCGCGCGCCACCGACCGGGCCCATGAAGGGCACGCCGGAGATCGTCAGCGCAGCCGAGGCGGCGACGAGGGCGACGATGTCGGGATCGTTCTCGAGGTCATGCGAGAGAACGGTCGTGACGACCTGGGTCTCGCAGCGGAACCCTTCCGGGAACAGCGGGCGGATCGGACGGTCGATCAGGCGGGAGGTCAGCGTCTCCTTCTCGGAGGGCCGGCCTTCGCGCTTGAAGAAGCCGCCGGGGATCTTGCCGGCTGCGAAGGTCTTCTCCTGGTAGTTGACCGTCAGCGGGAAGAAGTCGACACCCGGCTTCGGCGCCTTGGCGGCGACGACGGTCGCCAGCACGGTCGTTTCGCCATAGGTGGCGAGAACGGCGCCGTCAGCCTGGCGGGCTATCTTGCCCGTCTCGAGGACGAGCGGGCGGCCGCCCCATTCAATTTCGACGCGTTGGACATCGAACATGGCAATTCCTTTCCTGCGCGGATGCGCCCAAGGAGCCATGAGCAAGACGGCTAGAGGCTTTCGACCCTACGAGGAAAAAGCATCCGGCGATCCTGCCATGGCTCGACCGCTGATCCGCGGGCAAATCGCGCGGCAGCCCCATGCCGCCGCGCCGTACAGGCGTGTGTGGAGGCTGGCCCCGAGGGCCCGCCTGTCTCAGCGACGCAGGCCGAGGCGCTCGATGAGCGTCTTGTAACGCTGCTCGTCCGTCTTCTTCAGGTAGTCCAGCTGGCTACGACGCTGGCTGACCATCTTGAGCAGGCCGCGGCGCGAATGATTGTCCTTGCTGTGACCCTTGAAGTGTTCGGTGAGGTTGGCGATGCGCTCCGAGAGCACGGCAACCTGCACTTCCGGCGAGCCGGTGTCGTTCTCGACGGTCGCGAATTCCTTGATCAGTTCCGCCTTGCGAGCAGCTGTGATCGACATCGGGTATCCCTTTCCTGGGCTCTAGTCCCGGCTTCCTCGCCGGAAAATCAAAATCCGACCGACTTCCGCAGCAAGCCCCACGCCGGCTCGCGCCGTTCGGGACATGCAGGACGACGGTCTCGACGTCCCCGGACGGCCGAGGCCGTCGCGGTCGCCGCTGTTTCGACGGCCAGTGCCGGGATGTCGTCCAGCACGGTCGCCGTTCCAAGCGGCTTGGCCCGGACGGCAAAACCGTCCGGGAGCGCGGCCTATATGGCCGAATTTGCCTGCAATAGCCAGAGGAAACTTCCCTGACGTCCGTTCACGCGCCGACGAAGACGCGTGATGGATGCAGCTCGCCGCGCTCGACTTCGCCGATCGCGACCAGGGTGCCGGCGACGGTGGCGAACACCGTCGCGCCATTTTCAGGCGCGTCGCGGCCGCGCAGCAGCACGCTCTGGCCGTTGCGCAGCCGGGCGCCGTCGGTCTCGGAGATGCGCACCTCGGCGAGGTCGCCGAGCGCGAGCTCGACGGGCGCGAGATGCGCGTCGCAGCCCTCGGCCCCGCCCTCCTCCTGCGCGGCGCGCAGATCGTCGAGCTTGATCATCGACGCCTCGTCGAACGGCCCGACCAGCAGCAGGCGGAGGCCGACGACGTGGCCGCGCGTGCCAAGCGCCCGCGCCATGTCGCGGGCGATCGCCCGCACATAGGTGCCCTTGCCGCATTCGGCGGCGAAGACGGCGGTGTTCTCGTCCGGCATGTCGACCAGGTCGAGGCGATGGATCTGGATCGGTCGCGCCTCCAGCACGACGTCCTCGCCGTCGCGCGCCAGGTCATAGGCGCGCTCGCCCTCGACCTTGATGGCGGAAAAGGCCGGCGGAACCTGCATGATCTCGCCGGTGAACTGATCCAGGATCGCCTCGATCGCCGCCCGCGTCGGCCGCACATCGGACGTGGCGACCGGCTGGCCCTCGGCGTCGTCGGTGCGCGTTTCCTCGCCCCAGCGCACGGTGAAGCCGTAGATCTTGCGGCCGTCCATGATGAACGGCACGGTCTTGGTCGCCTCGCCGAGCGCGATCGGCAGGCAACCGGTGGCGAGCGGATCGAGCGTGCCGGCATGGCCGGCCTTCTGCGCGCCGAACAGGCGCTTCACCACCGAAACGGCCTGGGTGGAGGTCATGCCCAGCGGCTTGTCGAGGCTGACCCAGCCGGAAACCGGCCGCCCCTTCTTCTGGCGTTGGCCCATGATCTACTCTTCGTCGGTCTCGTCGTCGCCGCGGCCCGCCTCGATATCCTGGCGGACGACGGGGTCGTTCCGGAGCAGCGCATCGATCTTGGCGGCTTCGGCAAAGGACTTGTCGAGCACGAATTTCAGGTCGACGGCGAACTTGAGCTCGATCCGGCGCGAAACCTCGCCGCGCAGATATTTGCGATGCTGCTCGAGCGCCGCCACCACGGCGTCGCCATTGTCGCCGCCGAGCGGCATGACATAGCAGGTCGCCATCTTGAGATCGTTCGAGACGCGGACCTCGGGCACCGTGACGATAACGCCGTCGAGCACGGGCTCGTTCAGATTGCCGCGCGACAGAACCTCGGACAGGGCATGGCGGACCAGCTCGCCGACGCGCAGCTGACGCTGGCCGGCGACGCCGATCTTCTTCCCATTGGCAGCCGTTCTGGCCATTTCGGAAATACTCCATCGCGCCTTCAGGCGGCGCGTGCGGGCCGCTTGTGCGACGGATCCGCCTCGGGCCGCGACATTGGCCGGGCCAAACCAATTTGAAACGGGACGAACGCGACCGAGACGGCCGCGTTCGTCACCACGATTTCGGGATCGAAGCGTTCGCGATCAGAGCGAGCGCTTGATCTCCTCGACGCGGTAGCACTCGATGATGTCGCCGGCGCGCATGTCTTCGTACTTCTCGAAGGCCATGCCGCATTCCTGGCCCGCCGGCACTTCCTTGACTTCGTCCTTGAAGCGCTTGAGCGTCGACAGCTTGCCCTCGTGCACCACGACGTTGTCGCGGATGAGGCGGACATTGGCGCCGCGCTCGACCGTGCCGTCGGTGACGCGGCAGCCCGCGACCTTGCCGACCTTGGAGATGTGGAACACCTCGAGGATCTCGGCATTGCCGAGCATCGTCTCGCGCCGCTCGGGCGTCAGCAGGCCGGACATCGCTGCCTTCACGTCATCCACGAGGTCGTAGATGATGTTGTAGTAGCGGATCTCGATGCCTTCGCGGTCGGCCACGTCGCGCGCCTGCTTGTTGGCGCGAACGTTGAAGCCGATGATCGCGGCGTTCGAGGTCGCGGCCAGCGTGACGTCGGACTCGGTGACGCCACCGACACCGGACAGGATGATGCGAGCCTGCACCTCGTCGGTGCCGAGC
This sequence comes from Hyphomicrobiales bacterium, assembly GCA_017305815.1. Taxonomy (GTDB): domain Bacteria; phylum Pseudomonadota; class Alphaproteobacteria; order Rhizobiales; family Kaistiaceae; genus Kaistia; species Kaistia nematophila. Next base: position 59 of record JAFKJZ010000673.1, on the reverse strand, counting down.
GCTTCCAGCGCACCGGCGATCGCCTCAACAGAGCCCTGCACGTCACCCTTGATGACGAG
>JAFKJZ010000672.1 GCA_017305815.1 Hyphomicrobiales bacterium | reverse complement strand
TCTCAAGGAGAGCGTCGCCGCCGCCGGCTTCGTGCCGGAGAATGCGCTCGTCGCCGGGTATGGCGCGGCGCAGGCCATTCCGGGGCCGCTCTTCAGCCTCGCCGCCTATATCGGCGTCGCGGCGGCGCTGCCGACGCCCTGGCTCGGCGGCGTCCTGGCGACTTTGGCGCTGTTCGCGCCGGCTTTTCTGCTCGTCGTCGGCGTATTGCCGTTCTGGCGCGCGCTCCGCCGTGTAGCCCCGATCCGGCAAGCGCTCGGCGGCGTCAACGCCGCCGTCGTCGGCCTGCTCGCAGCGGCGCTCTATGATCCGGTGTTCGCGACGGCCATCCATGGTGCGCGGGACATGGCCTTTGCCGTCGCCTGCTACGGCCTGCTCGTCGTCGCCCGCCTGCCGGCCTGGCTGGTGGTGCTCCTGGCGGCCGGCGGCGGCTGGATCATCGCCGGCTGAGAACCTTTGCCGGCAAGGTTGCCGCCGGCCCGGATTGCATCAATAGTGTCGAGGCTGGCCGTCGTGCCGGCCTTTTTCTTGCGGCCGGCGCTGCCGCCGGCCCAGATCTTCGACAAAGACTTCGTGCTTCCAGGGGAAATTTGATGCTGAGAAAATGGCTGCTCGCCTCCATTGTGCTGGCCGCGATCGTTGCGCCGGCCGCGGCCGACGACGTGACCGCAAAGATGCGGGAGGCGTCGAAGACGGCGCTGGCCCAGAAGGCCGGTGGCGTGGTCGAGAGCAACGTCAAGATCGCGCGCGGCGACGAGACGATCGTCGGCACGCTGGCGCTGCCGAAAGGCGTCGAGAAGCCGCCGGTCGTGCTGCTCTTGCATGGCTTCACCGGCAAGCGCGACGAGCTTGCCGTTGCCGGGACGGAGGAGGGTGTCTATTCGCGGACGGCGCGGCTCCTGGCCGAGCGCGGCGTTGCCAGCCTGCGCATCGATTTCGTCGGCTCGGGCGACAGCTCGGGCAAGTGGGAGGACACGACGACCTTCAGCCAGATCGCCGATGCGGTCGCCGCCTTCGACTGGCTGAAGAAGCAGGACAATGTCGACGCGGCCAAGATCCATGTCGTTGGCTGGAGTCTCGGCGGCCTGGTTGCGTCCCATCTCGCCGCCGTCCGGCCGGTCGATACGGCGACGCTCTGGGCGCCGGTCGCCAATCCCGCCTTCAGCTTCGGCGTCGTGCTCGGCCAGGAGGCCGTCAACAAGGCGCTGGCGTCGAAGGATCCGAACGAGCTGATCGAGGGTACGTTGCCCTGGGGCGCCAAGACGACGCTGAAGGTGTCGTTCTTCAAGTCGCTGTTCGCGACCGATCCGGTCGCGGCGATGGCGCAGTATGGCGGGCCGCTGCTGGTGATCGTCGGGACGCGGGATACGGTGGTGACGCCGCAGCCCGCCGCCGGCCAGCTCTTCCTCGATTATCACAGCGGCGAGGAAGGCCTGATGGTGCTCGATACCGACCATGGCTTCGACGCCTTCACCGGGCCGGCGACGCTGGACGAGATGGTCGGCGCGACGCTGAGCTTCATCGAAGCGCACTGACGGGCTCTCGCGCGCCGGCGGAATCATGCCGCCGGTGCGCGCCTATTCGAGCGCGACGTGCTGCGCAGGGCCCTTCTGCGGCTTGTAGCGCATGAAGGCGAGCAGCGGGATCGTCGCCAGCGTCACGAACATCATCAGCTTGAAATCGTCGATATAGGCGATGAAGGCGGCGTCGCGGGTGATCACGCCATTGATCTTCGCCAGCGCCTCGAGATTGCCGGCTGCTGCGTCGGCGGGCATGGCCGGATTGAAGGGCGTTACATGGCCGGCGAGGACTTCATGGCCGATCTGCGTGTTCTGTGACAGCAGGGTCGCCACCAGCGACACGCCGATCGACGAGCCGAGGTTGCGGACGAGGCTGAACAGGCTGGCGGCGTCGGTGCGCCAATGCGGCGGCAGCGTCGCGAAGGCGATCGTCGAGAGCGGCACGAAGACGAAGCCGAGGCCGAAGCCCTGGACGATGCCGGTCGTCATGAACGGCAGGGCGTTCATCTGCGGCGCCCAGGTCGTCATCTCGTAGAGCGACCAGGTGGTGGCCCCGAGGCCGATCAGGATCAGGATGCGCGGGTCCACCTTGCCCATCAGCCGGCCGACGACGATCATCGCGATCATCGTGCCGACGCCGCGCGGCGCCAGGATCATGCCGGTCGTCACGACGGGATAGCCGTAGAGGTTCTGCAGCATCGGCGGCAGCAGCGCCATCGTCGCCAGCAGGATGATGCCGATGATGAAGATGAAGATCAGCCCGGTGACGAAATTGCGATCCTTGAAGATATGCGGATCGATGAAGGTGTTCTTGGCCGTCGCCATGTGAATGGTGAACACCCAGAAGCCGATCGCCATCAGCGCCAGTTCGATCAGGATCTCCGGCGAGGAGAACCAGTCGAGCTGCTCGCCGCGGTCGAGCATCATCTGCAGGGCGCCGATGCCGAGGCTCAGGAAGGCGAAGCCGAAGAAGTCGAACTTGCGTTCCCGCAGCGGGCCTTCCGGCATGAAGGCGCCGATGCCGAGAAAGGCGATGATGCCGACGGGCAGGTTGATGAAGAACACCCAGCGCCAGTTGAAGGCGTCGGTCAGCCAGCCGCCGAGCGTCGGGCCGATGATCGGGCCGACCATGATGCCGGCGCCCCACATCGCCATCGCCTGGCCGTGCTTTTCCTTCGGGTTGATGTTGAGCAGCACGGATTGCGATAGCGGCACCAGCGCGGCGCCGAACAGGCCCTGCAGGATGCGGAAGCCGACCATCTGGGTCAGGCTGCCGGAAAGGCCGCAGAGCATGGACGCGACCGTGAAGCCCGCGACGCAGGTCATGAACAGCCGCTTGATGCCGATCCGGTCGGCGATCCAGCCGGTGATCGGCGTGGCGATGGCGGCGGCGACGATGTAGGAGGTCAGCACCCAGGTAATGGTGTCCTGGGCGGCACCGAGCGAGCCCTGCATCGAGGGCAGCGCGACATTGGCGATCGTCGTGTCGAGCACCTGCATGATGGTCGCAAGCATGATCGACACGGTGATGAGGCCGCGATGCGGAACGGCGGTCGGCGAGGCGGGCGCGTTCATTGTGGCGACTCTCCGGGACCCGCGGGCTTAGTGGGTCGTGGGGGCTTCCGCAGGCGCTTCGCTATTGGCTGCCACGGCATGGCCGAAGCCGGGCAGGGTCCGCTTGTAGCCGGTATCGACCTCGACCGTGGCGCTCAAGCCGGTGCGCAGCGTCGAGAAATCGACGGGTCCGTCGAGGCGCAGCCGCACCGGCACGCGCTGCACGACCTTCACCCAGTTGCCCGAGGCATTCTGGGCCGGCAGCAGCGAGAAGGCCGAGCCGGTACCGGCGTCGATTGATTCGACATGCGCGGCGAACGGGCGGTCGGGATAGGTGTCGAAGGTCACGGTCGCCGATTGCCCCACCTTCATGTGGGTCAGGTCGGTTTCCTTGAAATTCGCGGCGACATAGGTTGTCGCCGTCTCGACCAGGCTGAGCAGCGCCGTTGGGGCCATCGCCGGATTGGTGACGTACTGGCCGACGCGCAGGCGGTCGGTCTGCGATACGACGCCGTCGTCGGGCGCGAACACGCTGGTTTCCTTGAGCGCCAGCGCCGCCGTTTCCTCGGCAACCTTGGCCTGCAGGACGGTCGGGTGCTGGTCGGTCTGGATGTTCGGATCGCCGCCGAGCGCCGTCAGCGCGCCCGCGACCTTCTCGCGCGCCTGCGCCACGACCTGCTCCGCCAGGCGGAGATTGTTCTGGGCGGTGTCGAAGTCCGCATTGGACGTGACGCCGCGATCCAGCAGGTCCTTCTGGCGCTGGAAGGTCTTCTGGCGATAGGCGAGGCTGTCCTCGGCGGATTGCTGCTCGGCCAGCGCCTGCTGGTAGTTGGAGCGCAGCTGCTCGACCTGCAGCTTGGCGACGGCGACTGCCGCCTCGGGCTGGCGTAGCGCGAGCTTGTACGGCTCGGGATCGATGCGGAAAAGCAGGTCGCCCTTCTGCACATGGTCGTTCTCGTTGACGGCGACCTCGACGATGCGGCCCGACTGGTCGGCCGTGATGGTCACGCGGTCCTGCTCGAGATAGGCGTTGTCGGTCGAGGCGTAGCGCCCGCCCGTCAGCCAGATATGGCCGCCGCCGACGGCAAGC
>JAFKJZ010000671.1 GCA_017305815.1 Hyphomicrobiales bacterium | reverse complement strand
CGGCACCACCATCGCGGCGAAAGTGCCGCGCTCCACGCACCCGCTTGCTGCCAGCCCGGCCCGAGCCATGGCAGCGCAGCAGCGCAAGACGACAGCCGAACACCTGGGAAGCGGCATGGAAACCTTCCGATCCTTGCTTGAGCGTGATGGACGCAATGCGCGAGGGGGTCGTCCTACTGACCGACGAGTCATTAATTATGACCGAGCGCAACCCGCGCGAATCGGCGCCACCGTCATCGGCATACCGGTGACTCTCCATGGACAATGCAGCGCGTGAGCGTCGACCACTACGAGAACTTTCCTGTCGCATCCGTGCTGTGCCCCGCGCCGCTGCGGGCGCCCATCGTGGCCATCTACTGGTTCGCCCGCACGGCAGACGACATCGCCGACGAAGGCGAGGCCCGTCCCGAAGAGCGCCTGCGCCAGCTCGCGCGCTACCGCGCCGAGCTGCTCGACTACTGCGCGCGCTCGGCCAATCCCGTCGGGCGGCTCCTGCTGCATCTGCATGGCGTGGCCGAACCGGCGGCGCTGCGGCAGTCGGACGCGATCTGCTCGGCCCTGCAGCTCATCAACTTCTGGCAGGACCTCTCGGTCGACACGCCGCGCGGCCGGTTCGATTTCGACCATTTGCTGCTCGGCACCGGCTATGACATCGACTTGAGCCGCCGGCCGGAGCTCGCCAATCTCGTCGACGACATCGCGCTCTGGTCGGACCGCTTCGTGGCGCCGGAGGGCGAGGCGGATGCGAGCCTCGGCCGCTATCCCTATCTCGGCCGCGCCTTCGAATTCACCGAGAAGGTGCCGGGCAGCGCCCCCCACCTCGCCAACATCCATGTCTTCAACAATGGCGCCGTGCCCAGCCTCGGCCCGATCTGCAACGGCATCACCGGCCTCAAATACGGCGTGCCGAGGATGGTCGCGGCGCTGACAAAGGGTCTTTTCCTCGACGACGCGGACCGGCACTATGCGGAGTTGATGGCCTATGACGAAGTTCACTTCCGCGCTGATAACTTAGAAAAGTAATTCCGAGGAAACCCATGGCCCTTTCTCCGCGCACCGAGCCTGACACGGTCGACGAGCTGCTCGTCGAGGTCCGGTTGTTCAGCGCCGAGTTCCCCGTGCTGCTGGCAAACCACCTGCCCATGATCATCGTGGCGCTCGATCGGCTGGGCGCGTCGAGCGAGCGGCTGCGCGAGTATTTCGAGACATATCGCACCACCAACGGGCTGGTGCCGACGCCGCCGCCCGTGGCGCCGATCCAGCGCGACCGCTGGACCGACGCGCTCGGCGACCGCACGCGCGAATACGACTATCGAGCCTTCTTCGAAGCGGAAGTGCGCCGGATCGGCATCGATTCCGCGATCCAGACCTACCTGCCGACCTTGATCCCCGGCATCGGCGCCAGCGCCACCCACGGCATGATGCGGACCGCCTACGGCCTGATGCGGATGGACCCGACCGAGGTCGGGACGGCGCTCGGCTACTGGTCCACGACGTATCTCTCCATGCCGCGCGCCACCGGCGCCACGCCGATCACCGACGATCCCGGCCAGGTGCTGGCGCGAGCCTGCGGGCTGGCGGACCTGCACCAGATCGAGGCGGAAACCGACCTGCTCTGGCACAACATCCGCGCCGCCGGCGAGAAGCCGGATTTCGCGCCGGTCGTCGACTGGCTGGAAATCGGGCCCGACACGGGCCGCCGCCTCGCCGCGACCTCGCTGGCGCTCTTCGCCGCGACGATGGACTTTTCCGCCCTGCACGCGCTGACAGGCTCGCACTGGATCCGCCTCATCGGCCCGCATCTCGACGAGGCCGACCGACCGGCGCTGCAACGCTATTTCTGGCAGATCATCGCCTCGCTGGTGCCGAAGATCGGCTTCCCGAGCCTGCCCAGCGCTGAGCAGCTCGACGAATGGCGCCATTTGCCGGCGCCCGGCTGGCCCGAAATCGCCGCCGTCGCCACCCAGTCCGACGACGAGCACGACATCAGCCTGGTCTTCTCCGCCCGCGAGGAGGAAGCCGTGTATGGCGACCGCCTCTACCGCGTCGTCGCCGCCCGCCGGATGGGACTGATCGCCTGATGCCATCGCTGCAACCGACCCTGGTCGTCGCCGGCGCGCGCGCCGTCGACGGCCGCCCGATCGACATCCTGATCGCCGGGGAGACCATCGCCGCCATCGTGCCCGCCGGCGAGGCGCCGGCCGATCGCGACCGCATCGACGCCGGCGGCCGGCTGGCGACGCCTTCCTTCGTCGAAGGCCACATCCATCTCGACAAGACGCTGCTCGGCCTGCCCTTCATTCCGCATATCCCCGGCGATACCGTCGCGCTGCGGATCGCCGCCGAGAAGGAACTTCGCCGCACCGTGGCGCTGCCCGTCGAGGAACGCGGCGGCCGGCTGATCGAGCAGATCGCCGCCTTCGGCACCGGCAGCCTCCGCAGCCATGTCGACATCGACACCGAGGTCGGGCTGAAGGGCCTGCACGCGCTGCTGCGGCTCAAGGAGCGCTACTGGGACTTGGTCGACATCCAGATCGTCGCCTTCCCGCAGAGCGGCATCCGGATCGATCCCGGCGTCGCCGACCTGCTCGACGCGGCGATCCGCGAAGGCGCCGACCTCGTCGGCGGGCTCGACCCGGCCGGCATAGACCAGGACGTCACCGGTCATCTCGACGCCGTCTTCGCCGTCGCCGGGAAGCACGGCGTCGGCGTTGACATCCATTTGCACGATTCCGGCCCGCTCGGCGCCTTCGAGCTGCGCCAGATCGCCGCCCGCACCGTGGCGCTCGGGCTCGAGGGCAAGGTCGCCGTCAGCCACGCCTTCGCGCTCGGCCAGATCGACGATTTCGAATTTTTCCGCACCGCCGAGGCGCTGGCAAACGCCCGCGTCTCCATCATGACCAACGGCCCCGGCCCCGTCGCCATGCCGCCGGTCAAGCGGCTGAAGGCCGCCGGCGTCACCGTCTTCGCCGGCTCCGACAACATCCGCGACGCCTGGTCGCCCTATGGCGATGGCGACCTGCTGCGCCGCGCCCAGATCATCGGCTACCGGCAGGAATTCCTGGCCGATCCCGACCTGGAACACGCCTTCTCGATGGTCACCGAGATCCCGGCAAGCGTGCTCGGCATAGGCCATTACGGTCTAGCGCCGGGCAACCGCGCCGACATCGTCCTGCTCGACGCGGCCTCGGTGCCGGAGGCGGTAGCCGGCTCGCCGCGCGGCCGCACTGTGATCAAGCGCGGAAGGCTGGTAGCGCTGGAGGGCGTGCTGACATCGCGGGACTGACGGGACGGCCCCTCGCGAACGTGAACGGTGTTAATCCTTAGGGATGATTGGATTGGCAGGCAAAAGCTGCCATCTGTTGCCAATCGCCCCTGAATTTCGGAACGGCCCGACGTCGCGCTCGCGAACGCCCGCCACCACAACAAGAGCCCGTCTCATGCGTTTGCCTGATCCATCCGGCGTCGGCCCCGCGCCGGCTCCCGCGACGATTTCCGCGCCCTTGACCTTCCTGATGGCCGCCGCCTGCGGCGCCATCGTTGCCAACCTCTATTACGCCCAGCCGCTGATCGCCCTGATCGGCCCGGATGTCGGGCTGCCGCCGAAGCTCGCCAGCCTCGTCGTGACGCTGACCCAGATCTGCTACGGCCTCGGCCTGATGCTGATGGTGCCGCTCGGCGACATCATCGAGAACAAGAAGCTGGTGCTGATCGCCGTCGGCGTCACCGCCTTCGCGCTGCTGCTCGCGGCCGTCGCGCCGAGCGCCCTGCCCTTCCTGGGCGCGGTTCTGTTCATCGGCATCTGCTCCAGCATCGCGCAGGTGCTGGTGCCGATGGCGGCCCATATGGCGAGCGACGCCGAGCGCGGCCGCACGGTCGGCAACGTCATGGGCGGGCTGATGGTCGGCATCCTGTTCGCCAGGCCGCTCGCCGGCGTGCTGGCCGATTTGATCGGCTGGCGCGGCGTCTTCTTCGCCTCCGCCGCGCTGATGATCGGCCTGGCGCTGCTGCTGCTCCGCCACCTGCCGCAGCGCCATCCGCATTCCGGCCATACCTACGCGCAGCTGATCGGCTCGCTCTGGTCGATCTTCCGCGATACGCCGATCCTGCGCCGCCGCGCCTTCTACCAGTTTGCCCTGTTCGCCGATTTCAGCCTGTTCTGGACCAGCGCGCCGCTCGAGCT
>JAFKJZ010000670.1 GCA_017305815.1 Hyphomicrobiales bacterium | reverse complement strand
GGCCTCGGCCTGCAGCCGGGCCAGGAACTGGTGATGACCGCGTCGCTCGACGCCTTGCCGCTGGTGCGGCGGATCACCGAGCACGCCTACAAGGCCGGCGCCTCGCTGGTGACGACGCTGTTCTCGGACGAGGAGGCGACGCTGATGCGCTATCGCCACGCGCCGGACGGCAGTTTCGACGTCGCCTCGGGCTGGCTCTTCGACGGCATGGCGTCCGCCTTCCGCAACGGCGCGGCGCGGCTCGCCATCGCCGGCGAAAACCCGTCGCTGCTCGCCGGTCAGGATCCCGACAAAGTGTCGCGCGCCAACCGCGCCCGCTCCAAGGCCTACATGCCGGCGCTGGAACTGATCGCCGGCTTCGACATCAACTGGACGATTGCCTCCTTCGCGTCGCCTGCATGGGCACGCGCCGTCTTCCCGAACGAGACCGAAGAAGTCGCGGTGGCGAAACTCTGGGATGCGATCTTCGCCGCCTCGCGCGTCGACCTCGTCGATCCGATCGCCGCCTGGGGCGAGCACAACAAGGCGCTGCATGCCCGCACCAAGCTCCTGAACGACAAGCGCTATTCGGCGCTGCGCTTCGTCGGTCCCGGCACCGACCTGACCGTCGGCCTCGCCGACGACCATGAGTGGGAAGGCGGCGCCTCGACGGCCAAGAACGGCATCGTCTGCAATCCGAACATCCCGTCGGAAGAGGTGTTCACCACGCCGCACAAGAACCGCGTCTCCGGCCATGTCACCAGCACCAAGCCGCTCTCCTACCAGGGCACGCTGATCGAGGACATTTCGGTGCGTTTCGAGGAGGGCCGTATCGTCGACGCGACCGCCCGCAAAGGCAGCGACGTGCTGTCGAAGGTGCTGGACACGGACGAGGGCGCGCGCCGTCTCGGCGAGGTGGCGCTGGTGCCGGATTCCTCGCCGATCTCGGCCAGCGGGCTGCTGTTCTACAACACGCTGTTCGACGAGAACGCCGCCTGCCACATCGCGCTCGGCCAGGCCTATGCCAAGTGCATTCGCGGCGGCGACATGATGAGCCCGGAAGACCTGGCGGCGCGCGGCGCCAACAAGAGCCTGATCCATATCGACTGGATGATCGGCTCGCGCCACATCGACATCGACGGCATCGGCGCCAATGGCAGCGTCGAGCCGATCATGCGTCAGGGCGAGTGGGCCTGACGCCCGAGGTTCTGCGCGTTCCGATCGAGGAGCCGGGCGATGCGCATCGCCCGGCTCTTTTCTTGTCAGGCCGTGGCGGCGGCCAGTCTGCCCATGTGGCGAACGAGGTCGGTGGCGGGCCCCGCCGCATTGATCGTGTCGAAGTAATCGTGCCATCCGGAAGCCGCGATGCCGTCGAGCAGCGCATCCAGCGCCGCTTCGTCTGCAAGGCGCCAGATGGCGAAGAACGACTGCAACGCCGGGCGGAGCTTGGTCGCGTCGGTTTCGCCAAAAGCGAGGGCCACGATGCCCAATTCCGACAGGGCGGCCATGCCGGCGCCGATCGCCTCGAAGAACTGCTGCTTGTCCGCCGGATCGAGTGCGATCCAGGCTGGCTTGGGCGAATAGAGCTCGGCCAGATAATGCGTCATTTGTTGGTTCCTTGGGTAGGTCGTCTCATGGCCCCCGTCGTGACGAAAGGGGCCTGCTGCGATTGGGCGGGTCAGGCAGTGCGATCGCCGGATCCACTATCCGTCGCCAGCCAGACGCGCCGCAGCAGACCGCTGAGGACGCGCTGTTCGTCGTCGCTGAGATCCGCCAGCAGCGTGTCGATCCAGCGGGTGTGCTCCTGAAACAGCGTCGCCGCCATTTCCTCTCCCTTGCCGGTCAGCCGAACAGCGACCCGCCGGCGGTCCTCGGCCATGGCGTGGCGGGCGAGGAAGCCATCGCGCTCGAGGCCATCCAGCAGCCCCGTGATGGTCGCCCGCGTCACGCCGGCGCGTTCCGCCAGTTCATGCGGCGACAATCCGTCCGGGCGATCCCGAAGCAGGAAGAGCAGCACGAACTTTCCCTCGGAAAGCTGATGCGGCGCCAGCCGCGCGGCGCAATCGCGATCGATTGCGGCCGCGAGGGTCAGCAATTCGAAGCACAGGCGCAGGTTGCCGATGTCGGTCTGGCCGCGCTGCCGGGCTTCATCGAGAAGTGCGAGGTGTTTCTGTTCGAGCGTAATCATATGGCGCCTTCTAATATGGCGCCTAATCACATGTCAATATTTTGTGCGGGTGGGCCGGAAGTCCGCATCGGCCTCAATGCAGCCAGAATTGAAGCTCTTCAAGCTTGCTGTAGGATGCAAGGAGAAGGCAGCGCTGCGGCGGTATGGACGTATGGGTCCGAACCCGGCCGGAGTTGCGAAGTCCACGATGACCCAAAGCGCCATGATGTCCGTTCCGAACGCCGAAAGCCCTCCGGAAGCGAAGAGCCGTCCGGCAAGCCGGAACTCTTCCGGGTCGAGGCGGGAAGCCATGCCCGACGATGTCGAGGCCTTCAACGTCCCGAATGAGGCGGACGAGGTCGAGCCTTCCCACTATGAGCGCTGGAAGGCCGTTCTGACGCCCTGGCGGCCGGCCATCACCGCGCTCGCCGGTATCGTCGTCGTCGTCCTCGTCTGGCTCGCCATCTCGAAGCTGATCGCCGAGGTCGACTACAATGACGTGCTCGACACGCTGCATGCGACGCCCGTCTGGGCGATCGCCGCCGCGCTCGGCTTCACGGCGCTGAGCTTCCTCGCGCTCAGCATCTACGACCTCTCGGCGCTCCGCTATCTCGGCCGCGCGATCCCGTATCCGATCGTCGCGCTGACGGCGTTCTGCGCCTATGCGGTGGGCAATACCGCCGGCTTCGGCCCGCTGACCGGCGGCGCCATCCGCTTCCGCTTCTACGCCCGGCTCGGCTTCGAGCCCGCCGACGTCGCCAAGGTGGTCGCCTATGTCACCGTCGCCTTCGGCATCGGCCTCGCGGGCGTCACCGGGCTCGGCCTCACCTTCGCCGCCCATGATCTCGCCGATCCGCTGTCGCTGCCGCCGACCCTGCTCAGGGTGTTGGGCGGGCTCATCCTGGTGCTGATGGCCGGCCTGTTCGCCTATTCCGCCTTCGGCAATGGCCGCATCGGCTGGCGCGGCCTGTCGGTGCCGCTGCCGCGCCCCGGCCTCATGCTGGCGCAGTTCGCCGCCACCCTCGTCGATGTCTCGGCCGCCGCCGCGGTGCTCTGGGTCCTGCTGCCGCAGACCGATGTCGGCCTGCCGGCCTTCGTCGCCGTCTATGCGGTAGCGATCGGCCTCGGCGTCGCCAGTCATGTGCCGGCCGGCCTCGGCGTGTTCGAGGCGGTGATCATCGCCGTCGTCGGCAGGACCGCCTCGGTCGATCAGGTGCTGTCGGCGCTGATCCTCTACCGCGTGATCTATTACGGCGTGCCGCTCCTCGTCGCCTCCGGCCTCGTCACCGGCATGGAGGTGCGCCGCGCCGCGTCCGGGGCGCAGGCCTCGCGCGTTCTTAGGGCCGGCGCGCAGCTTTCGCCGCGCGTGCTGGCGACGCTCACCTTCGCCCTCGGCGCCGTGCTCGTGCTTTCCGGCGTCACGCCTGCCGCCGACCAGCGGCTCGACCTGCTCTCCGACCTGCTGCCGCTGCCGATCCTCGAAGGCGCGCACTTCCTCGAAAGCGTGCTCGGCCTCGGCCTGATCGTGATCGCGCGCGGCCTGGCGCACCGGCTCGACGGCGCCTGGTGGGCCGCGGTGGTGGCCGTCGGCGCGGCGGTCATGCTGTCGCTCTTGAAGGCGCTCGCGATCAGCGAGTCGATCGCGCTGGCGCTGCTGTTCATCGCGCTGCTGGCGGCGCGGCGCGAGTTCAATCGGCCGGCCTCGCTGCTGCACCAGCGGCTGACGCCCGGCTGGCTGCTGGCGATCACCACCGTGATCGTGACGGCGGCGGCCGTGATGTTCTTCGTCTACAGCGACGTCGAATATTCGAACCAGCTCTGGTGGCAGTTCGAGTTCTCGGAAGAGGCGCCGCGCAGCCTGCGCGCGCTGCTCGGCGTCGTCATCGCCGCCGGCCCCTTCGCCGCGTGGTCGCTGCTGCGCGCCTGCAAGGGCAAGACCGGCCAGCCCGAGCCGGAAGAGATTGCAGACGCTTCTGTTCTCGGATGATCGTCGCGCCTTCATCATGTTCGGCCGCCAGGCCCATTCCTGGGTGGCGCTGTTCGATCCGATCGGGCCGCGCTCGTCCTGGCCGGGCCTGATCTGGCAGTTCGTCGAGATGGCGCGGGCGGCGGGCGGGCGCGCCATGTTCTACCAGGTGATGCCGGAGAACCTCGCGCTCTATGCCGATGCCGGCATGCGCGCCTACAAGCTCGGCGAGGCGGCACAGGTCGATTTGCAGAACTTCGACCTGAAGGGCGCCAAGCGCGCCAGCCTGCGCCATGCCTTCAACCGCAGCCAGCGCGAGGGCCTGAGCGGCGAGCTGCGCGAGCCGGACCAGGTCGAGCAGTCGATCGACGACCTGCAGCGGATCTCCAATCTGTGGCTCGCCGAGCACCGCGCCCGCGAGAAGCGCTTCTCGCTCGGCGCCTTCGACCGCGCCTATGTGATGGCGCAGCCGGCCGCCATCGTGCGGCGCGACGGGCGCATCGTCGCCTTCGCCACCGTGATGATGACGGGGATGAAGCAGGAGGCGACCATCGACCTGATGCGGTTCGAGCCGGAGGTGCCTGCCGGCACGATGGAATTCCTGTTCATCAGCCTCATGCTGCATCTGAAGGAACAGGGCTATCACCGCTTCGATCTCGGCATGGCGCCGCTTTCCGGCCTTTCCGAGAGCCCTGCGGCGCCGTTCTGGCACCGGATGGGCCGGGCCGTGTTCGAGCATGGCGAACGCTTCTACAATTTTCATGGGCTGCGGGCCTTCAAGGCCAAGTTCCAGCCCCAATGGCAGCCCCGGTACATCGCCGTATCCGGGGGCATGTCGCCGGCGCTCGCGCTGGCCGACGTGACAGTGCTGATCAGTGGCGGGCTCAAGGG
>JAFKJZ010000669.1 GCA_017305815.1 Hyphomicrobiales bacterium | reverse complement strand
GCGCCGCCCCCGCATCCGCCTCGTGAGCGTGATCCCGGTCATGGTCGTGATCGCCGCCGGCCCCGGCCGCCTGATGATCGTGCCCGGCCTCCATGCCATGGATGCCCCAGACGGCCTCGATCGGCACCAGGATGGCGCGGTCCCAGGGCGTGCCGGTCGGCGACATGCGGCCGACGACGCGATAGGCGATCTCGGCGTGGGTGTGGCCGCCCTCACCCGGCATGCCATGCATCGGCTTCACCTCCTGGCCGAGCTTGAGCCGCACGGCGGAACCGATGACGGCTTCGGGCTTCGCCGCGAAGGCGCGGCCTTCCGCCAGCCCGCCGCCGGCGCCATCGATCAAGCCGACGGTGGTGCCGACGATCGGGTAGCCATCGAAGGAATCGCCGAAGCCGACCGGCGCCGCCCAGCTGACGCGCGGATCCTCGGCGAGGTCGTGCAGCACCTTGCCGGGCACCAGCGGCAGCGGCGCCGCCTGCAGGAAGATCGAGGAAAGGACAAGCTGCGTCTCGCTGCCGGCAGCGCCGACGACCAGATCGAACTTGTCAGCCGCCCGGGCGCTGCCGAGGCGCAGCGCACGCTCCTGCAAGGTCACCGCGACACCGAGCGCCGTTGCCAGCGCCACAAGCAGCACGACCACCAGCGAACCGGCCCAAAGGCGGCGGAGATCGGCGAAGACGAAGCGAATCATGGGGCCAGGCCTCCGGCGGCGGCTGCGAGGTCTCCGGCAGGCTCGGCAGCGATGCGGCCCGCGACGAGGCGGATGGCTCGATCCATCCGTTCGACCAGACGCGGGTCGTGCGAGACGACAAGGAGCGTCGCCCCCTCCTCGCGCGCCAGTTCGAGCAGCAATTCGGCGACGACGGCGCCGCTCTCGGCATCGAGGCTCGCGGTCGGCTCGTCCGCGACGATGACGCCCGGCCTGCGCAGCAGCGCGCGGGCAACGGCGACACGCTGCATCTCGCCCCTCGACATGGTGGTGATCGCCTGGTCGGGCCGGCGCAGCCCGACACGGGCGAGCAGTTCGCGCGCCCGACCGAGATGGGCGCCGACGCCGCGCATGCGCAGCCGGACCGGCAGCAGCACGTTATCCAGCGCCGAGAGACCGGGGAAGAGGTGAAAATCCTGCATGACGAGGCCGACATTCTCAGCCCGCCAGCCATCGCGCGCGCGTTCGGAGAGGCGGCCAATGTCGGTATCGCGCCAGCGCACGACGCCCTGCTTCGAGCGTTCCAGCCCGGTGACGATATGGACCAGCGTGCTCTTTCCCGAGCCGGAAGGGCCGGTGACGGCGACGCGCGCGCCGGGGGCGATGTCGAGTTCCGGGATCTCCAGCACGGGCGCCGGCAGACCGGGGAAGGAGACCGAAAGCCGTTCGATATGCAGGCCGAGCATGGATCTAGACGAGCCCGAAACTGGCGTCGCGCAGGCGCAGCAGGCTGACGAAGCCGGTCTCTGGATCCGTCCACGAGCCGTATTCGAGAATGCCCTTCACCTCGATGACCGCGTTCGGCTGAACGAAGGTCTGCTTCTCGCCGAGATAGACGACGATGATGTTGTCCGGCCAGTCGGCATCCGACGAGCAGAACGGGCAGAGCGACATCGGGATTTCGGTCAGGACGAAGAAGGCGGCTTCAGCCTTCAGCGGCGGCGCCATGAAGCCGCGCATCGTCACGGCCTTCCCCGCCAGTTGCTTGACCTTGTCGGAGAAGGTGAGGCCGAGCACGCCGACCGAGCCGTAGAGCTCGTCGAAGGTCAGTGCCGGCAGGGCGGCAAGCGCGTGACGCGCCGGGATCACGGGGGCCGCCAGCGCGGCAAGGCCTCCGAGCAGCGCATCGCGCCGCGAAATCCGAACCAACGGCATCGGTCTCTCCTCAAAAGGAAGCGGCCTCGGGCGCTTGCGCCCGAAGCCTGTCTTTCAGGATGCGGCCAGTGGCCCGCGGATTATTGCTTGGCGGGCGCCAGCGCCAGGGCGTCGACGATCACGCGGTAAACGTCGCTCTGCTCCATGTAGCCCTTGAAGCCTTCCGAGCCGGGGCCGGTCGACTGCAGGACGACGTCGTCGACGGCATGGACGCCCGAGTCGCCTTCCTTCGGAATATTGCCCTGAACGAAGACGGCGCCGGGAACGTCCTTGTAGGCTTCGTTCGCGACATATTCCTTCTTCTCGTTCTGCACGGCCGGCACGAACGGGCCATCGAGCTTCGGACGGAAGGTCTCGTAGTGGTCCGGGCCGTTGTTGGCGGCGAGGAACAGGCGACGGCTGACGTCGATCTTGTCCGGGTAGCCGTCCTTGTTCTCGTCCGTGTAGTTCGGGAAACCGGCGTCGGCATAGGTGCCGACCTTTTCGCGCATTTCTGGGCCGGCCTTGTCGTCATCGACGGTGCCGATGATCGAGACGCCATGCGTGTGATCGCCGGTGACGACAATCAGCGTGTCCGGGTTCTTCTCGGCGAAGGCGCGCGCCACGCCGACCGCCTTGTCGAACTCGATGGTCTCGACGACGGCGCGGTCCCAGTCGAGCGGATGGGACATCTTGTCGATGTTCGCGCCCTCGACCATCAGGAAGAAGCCCTCGGGGTTCTTCGAGAGCTGCGCCAGCGCGGTTTCCGTCATCTCGACGAGGCCGGGCTGGTTCGGGAACTTCGAGACGGTGCCCTTCTTCAGGAACTCGCGGTCGAGCACGGTGTCCATGTTGCCGGTGTGGAACAGGCCGAGGATCTTGCCGGTATTGGTGCCGGCTGCCTTCTCGAGCTCGGCCTTGTCGGTGGCGAGCGTGTAGCCGGCATCCTGGAACTGCTTGATGTAGTCCTTGTCGTCCTTGCGCTTGGAGCCGGGGGTCTCCTTGCCGAGGAAGTAGGCGGAGCCTCCGCCGAGCACGACATCCGGCTGGACGTCGAACATCATGCCGGTGATCTCGGCCTTGTCGGCGCGCTTGCGGGTGTGGGCGACGACGGCGGCCGGGGTCGCGTCCTGCAGTTCGGAGGTGGTGACGATGCCGATCGACTTCTTGGTCTGGCGGCGGAGCGCCTCGCCCAGCGTCTCGACCTTCGGGTCGTCCATCGAGGCCGGGGTACGGTCGGCATAGACGCCGAGGGCGTTCACGGCCGTCTTGTGGCCGGTCATGTAGGCCGACATGGTGTTGGCGCTGTCGGTGGCGATGGCTTCGGTCGACGAGGTGCCGATGAAGGCCATGTGGTCGAGGTCGTCCATGTTGAGGCGGCCGTCCGCCTTACCCTCGGTCACGCCCTTGGACATGATCCGCGCAGCGGTGCGGTGCGCGACCGAGAGGCCGTCCCCGAGCAGGAAGATGACGTTCTTGGCCTTGGGCTGGGCGGCGGTGCCGTAAACGTCCCAGGTGACCGACTTGGTCTCGCCGCCGGCCGAGGCCTCGACCGTGTAGGTGCCCGGCGTGGCGAGCACGAGTTTGCGCAGGATGACGGCCGAGCCGAGCTTCTTGTCGTCCTTGCCGAGTTCGGTCTCGGTGAACGTCGCCTCGGCGCCGAAGACCGTCTTGTAGTCCTGGCCGTTGACGGTGATCTTGACGTCCTCGGGCTTGACCGTCTCCTTGAACTCGACCTTGAAGTCGAAGGGCGAGCCGGCGAGAATCGTCGCGCGGTCGAGCGGATAGACGGTCGCGGCCTGGGCCGCGCCGGCGAGCATGGTCGTCGCAGCCAGGGCGAGCAACATCTTGCGCATCGGGTACCTCATGGATTGGGGAGACCGCCAAGGCGGTCGACAATCCGGACCTAAGAGTTGCGCATGACACCCATGTGAAGGCAGCCATAGGAAGGAGCGGACAACATGCGGCCGGCGATCACGGCCGCCAAGGGTTCGCCCGGATGAAATCGATGAAGGCACGAAGCGGCGCGGGCACCAGCCGCCGGCCGGGATAATAGAGAAACGGTCCCGAGAAGCGCGGCCACCAGTCCTCCAGCACCGGCTCCAGCGCACCGCTTTCAATATGCGGCCGCAGCCAATCCTCGAACAGATAGACGATACCCGTTCCCGCGATCGCCGCCTGGACGGCGAGGTCGGTCGCGGACCCCGCCTGGACAACCAGCGGCCCGCCCGTCTCGACCCGGACCGCCTCGCCATCGCGCTCGAACTCCCACACCGGCATGGCGCCGCTCGAGAAGCGAAAGCGCAGGCACGCATGGTCGGCAAGCGCGCGCGGATGGTCCGGGCGGCCATGG
>JAFKJZ010000668.1 GCA_017305815.1 Hyphomicrobiales bacterium | reverse complement strand
GATCAGCGATCTCGCCGGCTTGTCGCGCACCCATCCGGTGGTGGCCTTCATCTTCGCGATGATCCTGTTCTCGCTGGCGGGTATCCCGCCGCTGGCCGGCTTCTTCGCCAAGTTCTACGTCTTCCTGGCGGCGATCGAGGCTCACCTCTACATCCTGTCGGTGATCGGCGTGCTCTCCAGCGTCGTGGGCGCCTACTATTATCTCCGCGTCGTCAAGATCATGTATTTCGACGAGCCGGCGGGCGCCTTCGAGCCGATGTCGGGCGAGCTTCGTCTCGTGCTCGGCCTGTCCGGGCTGTTCGTGATGCTCTTCGTTTTCGTGGCCGGCCCGCTCGGCTCGGCGGCGACGGTCGCAGCCAAGACCTTCTTCTGATTTGATGGAGTTCAAGCTCGGCCGGGCCTCCGCAGAGAACCACTACCGCCTCAGGACTTTCGAGACGGTCGGTTCGACGAATGCGGAGGCGATGGCAGCCGCGCGCGCCGGGGATCCCGGCGCGTGCTGGTTCGTTTCCGCGCATCAGACGCAGGGCAGGGGCCGTCGCGGCAGTCACTGGGTGACGCCGGTTGGCAACATGGCGGCGAGCCTGCTGGTCGTCGTTCCCAATCACCCGGCCACGGCCGCGACGCTCGGCTTCGTCGCGGGTCTCGCCCTGGACGAGGCGCTGCGCTCGGTGGCGCCGGACCTGATGTTGCGCATCGGGCTCGATGGCGTTGAGGGAGTAGGTCCCGCCGGTCGCCGCGATCGTCTTCGCCTCAAATGGCCGAATGACGTTCTCCTCGACGGCGCCAAGCTAGCGGGTATTCTTCTGGAAGCTGAGCCGATTCCCGGCGATCGCCTCGCGGTTGTGATCGGGATCGGCGTGAATGTCGTCGCCGCGCCGGAGGGCTTGCCCTATCCTGCAACGGCACTGGCGGAACTGGGAGTCGGCATCGACGCGGCTCGTGTGTTCGAGGCGCTTTCCGATGCCTGGGCGAGCGTGGCTCGGGTCTGGAATGACGGTCGCGGCTTCAAGGCGGTGAGACGGCTTTGGCTCGATCGCGCCGCCGGTCTCGGCGAGACGGTCGCCGTGCGGATCGGCGAGCAGGTGTTTTCCGGGGTCTTCGAGACGATCGACGATGAAGGTCGGCTCGTCATCCGTTCCCCGGATGGTTTGGTTCGGACGATCGCCGCGGGCGAGGTCCATTTCGGTACAGTGGCGACGTCGAGGCAATGAGCGCAAAAAAAGCAGCTACGGACGACTTCGTCTTCCTTCCCCTGGGTGGCGTTGGCGAGATCGGCATGAACTTGTCGCTCTATGGCTATGGTCCGTCCAATCGCCGGCGCTGGATCTGCGTCGATTTCGGCGTCAGCTTCGCCGGCCCGGACCTGCCGGGCGTCGACCTGGTCCTGCCGGATATCCGCTACATGGTGGAAGAGCGCGACTTCATTGACGCGATCATCATCACCCATGCGCATGAAGACCATTTCGGCGCCCTGCTCGACCTCTGGCCGCAGCTGCATGTGCCGGTCTATGCGAGCGCCTTCACGGCCGGCCTACTGAACGCCAAGCGCGCGGCGCAGCCCGGCGCGCCGGAGATCCCGGTCACCATCGTCTCGCCAGGCGAGCACGTGACGATCGGGGATTTCGATGTCGAGTTCATCGCCGTCGCCCACTCGATCCTCGAGCCGATGGCGCTGGCAATCCGCACGCCGCTCGGCACCGTGGTCCATACTGGCGACTGGAAGCTCGATCCCGAGCCGGTGATCGGCCCGGTCACCGATGCCGCCCGCTTCGCCGAAATCGGTGACGAAGGCGTGCTGGCGCTCGTCTGTGATTCGACCAACGCCATGCGCGACGGCCGCAGCCCGAGCGAGACCGAGGTCGGCCAGTCGCTGGCCGAGATCGTCAAGGAAGCCACCGGTCGCGTCGCCTTCACGACCTTCGCGTCGAATGTCGGCCGCATCAAGTCGATCGCGCTATCTGCCGCGCTCCAAGGTCGTCGCCATCCTGACCGGCAGCCAGGGCGAGCCGCGCGCAGCGCTCGCCAGGATCGCCGAGGACGAGCACAAGTTCGTCGGGCTGTCGCCGGGCGACACCGTCGTGTTCTCGGCGCGGCCGATTCCCGGCAACGAGAAGGCGATCGGCAACATCATCAACCAGCTCTGCGACCAGGGCATCATCGTGCTGACGGACCGCGATCGGCTGGTGCATGTATCCGGCCATCCGCGCCGCGACGAACTCGCCGAGATGTATGGCTGGGTTCGACCCGAGATCGCGATTCCCGTCCATGGCGAGGCGATGCATCTCTGGGCCCATGCGGCCTTCGCCCGCGACATGGGCGTCAAGCAGGTCATGCTGACGGAGAACGGCAACATCGTTCGCCTGGCGCCTGGCGCCGCCGAGGAGATCGACGACGTTCCGGTCGGCCGCCTCTACAAGGACGGCATCATCATCGCCGACGAGGATTCGGTCGGCGTGCCGGAGCGGCGGAAGCTCGGCTTCGCCGGGCATGTCGCCGTATCGGTCGTCCTCGACGGGAAGGGCAGCGTGGCCGTCGATCCGGAGATCGCCCTGACGGGCCTGCCGATCCACGGCGTCTCCGGCCATCCGTTCGAAGAGACGGTGATGACGGCGGTTCTCGGCACGATCGAGAGCATTCCGCGCGCCCGGCGGCGCGATCCCGATCTGGTCCGCGAGGCGATTCGTCGCTCCGTCCGCGCCGCCGTTCGGCAGGCTTGGGGCAAAAAGCCACTTTGCACTGTCTTCGTCGCGATCGTATGACGCCTTTGCAGACGTAAGGTCTGCGAGGGAGCCATGGCATGATCGGCCGACTGAACCATGTGGCGATCGCGGTTTCGGATCTCGAGGCCGCGACGCGTACCTACCGCGACACGCTGGGCGCGCGCGTTTCCGCGCCGCTGAGCCTGCCCGATCACGGGGTCGTCACGGTGTTCGTCGAACTGCCGAACACCAAGATCGAGCTTCTGGCGCCGCTCGGCGAGGAATCGCCCATAGCGAAATTCCTGGCCCGCAATCCGGACGGCGGCATTCACCACCTTTGCTACGAGGTGGACGACATCCTCGCCGCCCGCGACCGGCTCGCAGGCGAGGGCGCCCGCGTGCTGGGCAATGGCGAGCCGAAGATCGGCGCGCATGGCAAGCCGGTGTTGTTCCTGCATCCGAAGGATTTCTGCGGAACGCTGGTCGAACTCGAGGAGGCCTGAACGAGATGCCGATCTACAGCATTTTCGCCGTCTACTTCATCATCTGGTGGCTGGTGCTCTTCATGGTGCTGCCCTTCGGCGTGCGCACGCATGAAGAGGAAGGCAATGTCCTGCTCGGCACGACGCCGAGCGCTCCGGCCAATCTGCGCCTGGTCCGCAAGGCGATCATCACCTCCGTGATCAGCGCAATAATCGTGTACGGGATTTGGTACGGCTACGTGAAGATGGGCTGGACCGCCGAGGTGCTCAGCAAGATCGCGCTCTGAACAGGCGCGATTCCGGCAAGAGATGGCAAACAAAAAAGGCAAGATCCGCGAGGATCTTGCCTTTTTTAGTTCGCGCTCAACCCCTCAGCCGAGCTTTTCGCTCGATTGGCTTTGATCGAGCTCTTTATATCGAGCTCGGCGGCAGCTGCTTTTCAGCGCGCCAGAGGGGGCTTCCTCCCAAGACTTAGACCGCGTGCCTTTGTTTGGAGCCACGCTTTACTGCGTGGTCCTTTGTTATGACCCGACGTTATCCAATGGCTACGCGCTTGTCATCTAATTGTGCATGGGCAGCCCATATTTTTTGCGTCAACATGACTGACCTTAGTTCCTCCGTCGCGGAAATGCCCCGTTTGCGCGTTGGAACGTGCTGATGACGGCAGGGTGCGATCCTGCCCAACGCTTCATCAATCGCCGCGACAAACGCGCTGATTTCCGGGACTTGTGTTTTCGTCCGTGTGTGGCTTGATGTGCGCCCATTCGACTCGCTGGAGCCCTATCTGATGCGCCTTTCCCGCTCGTTTCTGCCGACCCTCCGCGAGACGCCGAAGGAAGCGGAGATCGTTTCCCATCGGCTGATGCTGCGCGCGGGCCTCATTCGCCAGCAGAGCGCGGGCATCTATTCCTGGCTGCCGCTGGGTCAGAAGGTTCTGTCCAACATCCAGCGCATCGTCCGCGAGGAACAGGACCGTGCCGGCGCTGTCGAGATCCTGATGCCGACGCTCCAGTCGGCCGATCTCTGGCGCGAAAGCGGCCGCTATGACGATTACGGCAAGGAGATGCTGCGCATCCAGGACCGGCAGGAGCGCGAAATGCTCTACGGCCCCACCAACGAGGAGATGGTCACCGACATCTTCCGCAGCTACGTGCGCTCCTACAAGGAGCTGCCGCTGAACCTCTACCATATCCAGTGGAAGTTCCGCGACGAGCTGCGTCCGCGTTTCGGCGTGATGCGCGGCCGCGAATTCCTGATGAAGGATGCCTATTCCTTCGATATCGACGAGGCTTCGGCCCGCCGCGCCTATAACCGCATGTTCGTCGCCTATCTGCGTACTTTCGACCGTCTCGGCGTCAAGGCGATCCCGATGCGCGCCGATTCGGGCCCGATTGGCGGCGACGCCACGCATGAGTTCATCGTGCTTGCCTCGACCGGCGAGAGCGCCGTGTTCCTCGACAAGGCGGCGCTCGATACGCCGGTTCCGGGCGACGACATCGACTTCTATGGCGACCTGACGCCGATCGTGGCGGCCTGGACCGAGAAGTATGCCGCGACAGAGGAGATGCACGACAAGGCCGTGTTCGAGGCACTTCCGGAAGAGAACCGGGTCGAGGCGCGCGGCATCGAGGTCGGGCAGGTCTTCTACTTCGGCACCAAGTACTCCGAGCCGATGGGCGCCAAGGTCACCGGTCCGGACGGCGTCGAGCACGCGGTCCACATGGGCTCCTACGGCATCGGCGTCTCGCGCCTGGTGGCCGCGATCATCGAGGCGAGCCATGACGAGGCCGGCATCATCTGGCCGGAGAGCATCGCGCCCTACAAGGTCGGCCTGATCAACCTGAAGGTGGGCGACGCGGCGACGGATCTTGCCTGCGACCAGCTCTATGAGCGCCTTACGAAAGCCGGAATCGAAGTCCTTTACGATGATGTCGAGGGGCGCGCGGGAGCGAAGTTCGCGACCATGGACCTGATCGGCCTGCCCTGGCAGCTGATCGTCGGTCCGAAGGGGCTGGAGCGCGGCGAAGTCGAGCTCAAGCAACGGGCGACGGGCGACCGCGAATCCATTAGCGTGGATGCGGCAGTGGCCAAACTTCTTGGCAGCTCTTAAGGCGCGGCGCGCCGCGATCAGGACAGGAATGGCTGAGCCGACCGGCACCAAACCGTTTTCCGCCTTCGAATGGATGCTGGCGTTGCGTTATCTGCGCGCACGCCGGCGCGAGACTTTCATCTCGATCATCGCGGGCTTCTCCTTCATCGGCATCATGCTCGGCGTCGCGACGCTGATCATCGTTATGGCGGTGATGAACGGTTTTCGCGGCGAACTGATCGACAAGATCCTCGGTATCAACGGTCATGTCGTGGTGCAGCCGATCGATACGCCGTTCACCGATTTCGCGGACGTCGCCAGTCGTATCGCGATGGTGAAGGGCGTCACGGCAGCGATTCCGCTAGTCGAGGGCCAGGTCTTGGCCTCGGGCGCCAACAACTCGACCGGCGCGCTTGTGCGCGGCGTCCGGGCCGAGGATTTGCCCAGCCTGCCGAGCATCTCGAAGAATGTCCGCCTCGGCACGCTCGACAATTTCGACGAGGCCGAGGGTGTCGCCATCGGCACGCGGCTTGCCACGAACATGGGACTGACGATCGGAGACAAGCTGACGCTTGTCTCGCCGCGCGGCAATGTCACCCCCATGGGGATGACGCCACGCGTGAAGGCCTATCCGGTGGTGGCGATCTTCGAGATCGGCATGTCGGAATATGATTCTTCCTTCGTCTTCATGCCGTTCGCCGAAGCGCAGGGCTTCTTCAACCAGGACGACAAGGCGTCGGCGATCGAGGTCTATCTCTCCGACGCCGACCAGACCGGCGCGCTGCGCGAGCCGATCGAGACGGCCGCCGGCCGGCCGGTCGTGCTGACCGACTGGCGCCAGCGCAACATGACCTTCTTCTCGGCGCTCGAGGTCGAGCGCAACATGATGTTCATGATCCTGACGCTGAT
>JAFKJZ010000667.1 GCA_017305815.1 Hyphomicrobiales bacterium | reverse complement strand
TCAGGTCTGCCGCGACTATCAGCGCCGCGAGTTGGAACCGGGCTGGCGCGCTGTGACCGAAGGCGACTGTTAGGGCTGCCGCTGTCCCCGCCACGGACCACCCGACGATCGATGTCGCTCGCGCCTCTGCGGCTCTAAGCGCTAGAGCCTGTGCCACCAAACGGACCTCAGCACACCGAACAGCTTCGCGCCCCCTGGCGGTATAGATGTCCGCATCTTGCGCGGTCACGGTCGGTCCTCCGTCGAGGTGAACTACCCCTTACTGACCCCACCATTAATCGAGACGGGGATTCCTGCTTCTGTCGAGAGAGCCTCCAGCAGTTTGCGCTGAGCGGCGATCTGGAGTGATAGCGCCTCTTGAGAGACCGGGAAGCTCACCACATCCATACGCAGAGGTCGGCTGCCGGAGAGCACGTCGGCGAGGCCATCCTGTATTTTCCTGGTCAGCAGGTCCGCGTCGCCGTGCGCCTTCGGCCAATACACACCTCTCACAAGTTGGGCTCGGTCGAAATGGAACCGAAGGCACTTGGATAGCGAGTACAGCAGATCAACAAAGGATTCGCTGCATCGCCGATCCCAATCCTCGACCCACGCTGCGGTAGCCTCCGCCTTACCCTCAAACTTTGCCGGAACGCGCTCGCTCAGCCGCGCCAAGTGTTCGCGCCAAGCATCCGATACCGCCCGCTCCCCGACCTGCTGCCACTCGAAACCGAAAAAGCGTCGACCGCTGAACTCGATGTCGATCCGGTTGAGTGCCTGTACGTGCTCCGGCGCTACTCGGGTCGCTCTCGTCGCCATCAGTACGACGAAAATCTCTCGTCGTCTTCGCGTCCTTTCAGTGGCGCGTTCGATAAACTTTTGAGCTTGGATCGCCAGCACCGGACCCAGGAGGGTCGCGCCAACAAGGCAGGTGTCGCTGAAACTCAGGCCGAACATATGTTGCGTTCTAGAAAACACTGTCCGGTGTCGGCAAGAGCATTGTTCGTTCTCCCCCAGGGGATGTTAGCGCTCCGTCGATGTCGGAATCTCACACGCGACGTTCCGCCCGGCATGCCATCCAAGCTCGAGTCGCTCGCCAGGATCGGCCTGCACCCACAGGTGATACACATGCCCCATGTCGAGCAGCCGGTCCTCGGCCGGGATCTGCGAGCCGGCCGGCCATTCGCCGGCCTCGATGCGGGCCCGGATGGCGCGCTCGGCCTGGTGCCAGAGCGGCTCCGGCCGGCGACGGTCAAGCGATGTCATCGCAGCTTCGGTCATCGGACCCTCCACCATTCCGGACCGAGGCCAGCGGCCACGGCGGCACCCACAAGGCCGGCTCGCGGGCCGAACTGGCCCGGCCGGATTTCGATTGACCGCAGATGCGGCGGCAGGTTGCGCGTCAGCGCGGCGCGCAGCGGCGGCCCCAGCACGTCGATCGCGTCGGAGACCCCGCCGGCGAGCAGCACCGCCTGCGGATCGAGCAGCGCGACGGCGCCGGCAAGCGTCGTTCCGAGCGCCGCGCCGACCTGATGAATGGCGAGGCTCGCCACCGGGTCGCCCGTCCGCGCCGCCGAGATCAGCGCCGCGCCATCGGCAAGGCCGGCGTCGCGGCCGAGCCTGTCGAGCGCCCGGCCCGCCGCCTGCCGCTCGAGCCAGCCGGAACGGTCCTCGCCGGGATCGGCGACGTCGGCCGAGGCCCAGCCGAACGAACAGGCGGCGCCGCGGCCGCCGCGCACGATGCGGCCGCCGGCGAGCACGGAGGACCCGATGCCGGTGCCGATCGCGAGCAGGATGGCGTCGTCGAGGCCGCTGGCGGCACCGAGCCGCGCCTCGGCCAAAAGCGCCATCTGCGCGTCATTGCCGGCGGCGACGGGCACACCCGCCTCACCGAACAGTTCGGCGAGATCAACGCCGTCGAGGAACGGCAGGTTGGGCACCCAGCGCGACACCGTGCCTTCGACGAGGCCGGGAATGGTGATGCCGATGCCGGCGAGGGGCGCGGAACCGGCGCGCGCGGCGACGAGGGCAAGGATCCTGTCGCGCAAGGCGCAGGCGCTTTCCGGCGCCGGCCAGCGCTCGACGGCGGCGAGCTCGGCCGGCGCGGCGACGAGGGCGAAGCCGGCGCGCAGGCTGGTGCCGCCGAGATCGAGCGCGAGGACCTGCGGGGTCTCGGTCATTCGTGCCCTCCGCAGCCGCAGCCGGAAAGGCGGGCCCTGCTGGAGGAAGATCTGGCGTTGAACATGCCGCCGCCGGCATTGAAGGAATGCGACGTCGTGGAGAAGGCTTGCGCGTACATGGACCCGTTCAGGCAGCCGCGCATCCGGTAGAGCGCGGAATAGTAATCGACATAGGGAAACGAGGAGAGGCCGCGGGCCAGCTCGTATTCGGTGATCGCCTCGCGCCAGACCTCGAAGCCTTCGCTGACATTGACCAGTTCGGTCGGCGCGAAGCCCTCGTCGTCCTCCCAGTTCTCGCCGAACAGCAGCAGGCTGGGGCTGAAGGCGGGGTAGGCGCGCTCCAGCGTCGGCAGCGCGGCGTAGAGAACCGCGGTCTTCGTCGCGTTGGCGGCGGCGCGGTGATCCTTGTGCCAGCTGCCGTGCCAATGGGTGACGAGGGTGTCGGGCTTCAGCTCGCGGATGACGTCGGCGATCTTCAGCGCCACCTCGTCGGTGTCGGGCAGGAAGGCGTCGGGATAGCCGAGCTCGCGCCAGGAGATGCCAAGCTTCGCGCAGAAACGGTCCGCCTCGGCGCGCTTCTGGCTGGCATAGGCCGCCGGCGACAGCGAGGTGTGGCCCTGCTCGCCCATGGTCAGGTGCAGGAAGGTGACGTCGAGGCCGCACTTGGCCGCCGTCGCCGCCAGTGGCCCGGCCATCACCTCGGCGTCGAAGGCGTGCGCGCCCACGACGAGCAGACTCTTTCCGCCATAGATGCGTTCGTCGATCATTTCAGTCCTCCGGTGGCGCCCACGCCTTCGCGAATCTGGCGCGCCAGCAGGAGATACATGACAAGCACCGGCATCATCGAGATGGCGAGGGCCGCGAACACCATGCCCCAGTCGGTGCGGAACTGGCCGATGAAGGTGGTGATGGCGAGCGGCACGGTCTTGTAGGCGTCGTCGAAGATGAAGATCAGCGGGAAGAAGAAATCGTTCCAGACGGCGATCGCGGTGAAGATGGCGACGATCGCCACCGCCGGCTTGATCGTCGGCAGGATGATGCGGAACAGGATGCGCCACTCCTTGGCGCCGTCGAGCCGCGCCGCCTCCTCCAGCTCGCGCGGCAGCACGCGCATGAAATTCGCCAGGATGAAGACGGCGAAGGGAATGCGGATCGCGGAATAGACGAGGATCAGGCCGAGGCGGCTGTCGAGCAGGTCGAGCGTCTTCATCAGCGAGAACAATTCGACCGAGGCGAGGCGGATCGGCAGCATGACGCCGGCGAGGAAGAAGGCGAGCACCGGCGACGACCAGCCGAGCTGGTAGCGGGACAGCGGGAACGCCGCCATCGCCGAGACGACCAGCGTCAGGATCACCGCGCCGCCGGTGACGGCGAAGGAGTTCCACATGTAGCGGGCGAACTGCGCCTGGGTCCACGCATTGGCGAAATTGTCGAGAGTCCAATTGGTCGGCAGGCCAAACTTGTCGCCATAGATCTCGGCCGTCGTCTTGAAGCAGGAGACAACGAGGATGTAGAGCGGCACGGCGACCACCAGCGCCCAGAGCGCCAGGACGATCCAGCCCGGCAATTGCCGGATACGCTGCGCAACGTCGAGATTGGTCATCAGAGCCTCACCGTCCGCCGTTCGAAGAAGCGCAGCAGCCCGATCGTCACCACGGTCAGGAGCAGGAAGAGCAGCGTGCCGAGCGCCAGCGCCAGGCCGATATCGGTGATGCCGACCGCCCCTTCCGCGCCGAAGGCGAGGCGGAAGAAGTAGGTCACCAGAGTGTCGGTGGCGAAGTTCGGGTTCCCCTGCACGCCCTGCATCACATAGACGAGGTCGAACTGGTTGAAGGTGTTGATGAAGGTCAGCGTCGTCAGCGACGAGATCGAGGGCACCAGCTGCGGCAGCGCGATCGACCACAGGATGCGGCCATTGCCGGCGCCGTCGAGCCGCGCCGCCTCGAACACTTCCGGCTGGATCTGGCGCAGGCCGGCGGTGAAGATCAGCACCGGCAGGCCCATCCAGTTCCAGGCGTCGACGGCGATCAGGATCCAGAGCGCCCAGCTGGAATCGCCGAGGATGGTGAGGCG
>JAFKJZ010000666.1 GCA_017305815.1 Hyphomicrobiales bacterium | reverse complement strand
TCGGAAGGCATGGGACGCGCTCCTCGCCGCGCTCGGCGAGGACAACCAGCCGGCCGCGACGCTCGCTAGGGTCGAGGAACTCTACCAGCGCGAGGTGGGCGCGATCATCTTCACGGTGATGAGCGCGGACTTCGACACCGGCATGTCACGCCGCCTCTATTCCAACCATCCGGAAGAGTATCCGACTTCGGGCTACAAGCAGTCCGCCGCCGGCAAGTGGAACGATCTCGTCTTCGGCGAGAAGAAGCCCTATGTCGCCAACACGATCGAAGAGATCGCGACCGTCTTCCACGATCATGAGCTGATCCAGTCGCTCGGCTGCGGCTCCTGCATCAATGTGCCGATCGTGTTCGAGGGGAGCGTCCTCGGCACGGTCAACATTCTCGACAAGACCGGCGCCTATACGCCCGACAAGGTCGAGCGCGCCATGGCTCTGCGCCCCTTCGCGGCGATCGGCATCCTGGCTGCGACGATCACCGAGCAGGCCGAGAAGATCCGCGAGGCGAAGGGCTGACATGAGCGACAAGACCATCCGTGTCGCCACCGACGTCGGCGGCACCTTCACCGACCTCGTCTATTTTGAGACGGACAATGCGACGGGCCGGCAGACGATCCGCACCGCGAAGTCCGACACGACGCCGCCGAACTTCGAGCAGGGCGTGCTGAACGTGCTCGCCAAGGCCGATGTCGATCCTGCCGACATCGCCTTCTTCGCGCATGGCACCACCGTCGTCATCAATGCGCTGACCGAGCGCAAGGGCGCCCGCACGGCGCTGATCACGACTGAAGGCTTTCGCGACGTGCTGGAGATCGCGCGCGGCAACCGGCCCGATTTCTTCAACCTGCAATATGTGAAGCCGCAGCCCTTCGTGCCGCGCTATCTCTGCCGCGAAGTGCCGGGCCGCATCGCCTATACCGGCGAGGAGCGCAGCCCGCTCGATCTGTCCGGCCTCCCGGCGATCCTCGAGGACTTCCGCGCCGAGGGCGTCGAGGCGATCGCGATCTGCCTGTTGCATTCCTACGCCGATCCCAGCCATGAGGAAGCGGTGGCAGCCGAGATCCGCAGGCTCTGGCCGGAGGTCTCCGTCGTCGCCTCGCACCAGATCACCCGCGAATGGCGCGAATATGAGCGCGCCTCGACAGCCGTGCTTTCCGCCTATGTCCAGCCGGTCGCCAGCCGCTATCTCGGCCGGCTCGAGGACGGCCTCGCCTCGAAGGATTTCGGCGGCCAGCTTTACGTCATGCAGTCGAACTGCGGCGTCGACTCGCTGTCGGCGACGCGCGAAATCCCGATCACCATGGTCGAGAGCGGTCCCGCCTCCGGCTTCTGGGGCGCGGCCGAGCTTGGCCGCATCATCGGTGAGCCCAATGTGCTGGCGCTCGACATCGGCGGTACGACGGCGAAGTGCTCGCTGATCGAGAACGGCCACGTCAAGATCATGACCGACTACTGGATCGAGCGCGACCGTACCTCGTCCGGCTATCCGATCATGGTGCCGGTGGTCGATCTCGTCGAGATCGGCAATGGCGGCGGCTCGATCGCCTGGGTCGACGATTTCGGCAAGCTGCATGTCGGCCCGCAATCGGCCGGCGCCAAGCCGGGTCCGGCCGCCTATGCCCGCGGTGGCACGCAGGCGACGACGACCGACGCCAACCTCGCGCTCGGCCGCATCGACAAGGACTATTTCTGCGGCGGCACCATCACCGCCGACATGAAGGCGGTCGACGGCGCACTCGGCGCGCTGGCGGAAAAGCTCGGCATCGCCCCGATCGAGGCGGCGCGCGGCATCGTCCGCATCGCCAACAACAACATGATCAATGCGCTGAAGCTCGTGTCGCTCAACCGCGGCCACGACCCGCGCGACTTCACGCTGGTCGCCTTCGGTGGCGGCGGCGCCATGCATGCGGTGGCGCTTGCCACCGAGCTCGGTATGAAGAAGGTCGTAATCCCGCGTGGCGCGTCGGTGTTCTCGGCCTGGGGCATGATGATGTCCGACCTGCGCCGCGACTACTTTGTCACCCGCCTGATCGAGGGCGGTGACGCCCGCACGGCGGCGCTCGCCGCCCTCGTCGGCGAGACGCGCGACCGGGCGCTGCGTCAGTTCGAGGCGGAGGGCGTGGCGGCCGACAAGGTCAAGCTCGTGCCGTTCATCAAGTGCCGCTACCAGAACCAGGAACACGCGGTCGAGGTCGAGCTGCCGGCTACGTTCGTCGATGACGCGGCGATCCAGTCGATGATCGAGCATTTCCACGCGGCCTATGAGCGCGAATACACCTATCGCCTCGACGCGCCGGTGGAGATCGTCGGCCTGCATCTCGTCGCCTCGGCCGAAGTCGGCAAGCTCGAGATGGTGGCGCTGCCGACGACGGGCGCCACGGTCGGGCAGGCGGTCAAGGGCCGCCGCGATGTCGATTACGCGCTGGAGGGCGTCCACCCGGCGACGATCTACGACCTCGAGAAGCTGGAGCCCGGCATGTCCTTTGCCGGTCCCGCCATCCTCGAGGATCCCGGCACCACCGTGGTGATCCACCCCGGCAACCGCGTGTCGATCGACGCCTACGGCAACACCCATATCGAGCTGGGGGCCCATTGATGAGCACTCCGACCCACGATCCCGTCACCTTCGACATCATCCAGAACTCGCTGCAGGCGATTTCGGACGAGATGTTCGCGGCGATGCGCAAGACGGCGATGAGCGCCATCATCTACGAAGTGCTCGACATGGGCACCGGCATCTGCGCCGCCGACGGCGAGATCGCCTCGTCCGGCGCCGGCATCCCGGCCTTCATCGGCGTGCTCGACAAGGCCGTGAAGGCGGTGCTGCGCAAGCACTCCGTCGCCGCGATCCATCCGGGCGACGTCTTCGCTACCAACGATCCGTTCTATGGTGGCGTGACCCACCTGAACGACATGGTGCTGGTGATGCCGGTCTTCGCCGAGGGCGAGATCGTCGCCTGGACGGCGAACATCGCCCACTGGAACGATGTCGGCGGCATGGTGCCCGGCTCGATGTCGACCGACGCGGTCGAGATCTACCAGGAGGGGCTGCGCGTCCCGGCGATCAAGATCATCGAGAAGGGCGTCGCCAACCAGTCGGTGATGGACCTCCTGATGGTCAATTCCCGCCTGCCGGCCTTCCTGAAGGGCGACATGTGGGCGGCGATCGCGGCCGTCCGTATCGGCGACAAGCGTATCCTCGACCTCGTCAACAAGTACGGCAAGGACACCTTCATTGCCGCCATGAACCACTTCATGGACTATGGCGAGCAGGTGACGTTGAAGGCGCTCAAGGATCTGCCGAACGGCAAGTATTCCTTCGCCGAGGAGCAGGACAGCGGCCAGATCTACAAGGTGACGGTCGAGATCACCGACGACCAGTTCATCGTCGATCTCACCGACAATCCCGACCAGACGCCGACGCCCAACAATGCCAGCCGCGACGGCGTCATCGTCGCCTGCCAGATGGCGATCAAGGCGGTCACCGACGTCGCCGCGCCCGCCAATGGCGGCTCGTTCCGGCCGCTCGTCGTCAAGACGCGCCCGGGCTCGATCTTCGACGCCCAGGAGCCGGCGGCGCACGCCTTCTACTACGAAGTCGAGATCCGCGTGTTCGACCTGATCCTGCGTTGCCTGGCGCAGCATGTGCCCGACAAGCTCTCGGCCGGCAGCTTCGCCTCGATCTGCGGCACCGTCGTCGGCGGTCCGCATCCCGATACCGGCCGCCACTACACGATCGTCGAGCCGGAAATCGGCGGCTGGGGCGCCATGCCCGGCCGCGACGGCAACAACGCGATCTTCTCCGGCTTCCACGGCGAGACCTTCAACTGCCCGGCCGAAATCGCCGAGGCCCGCTACGGTCTCTTCGTCGACCAGCTGGCGCTGAACCCGGAGGAGGGCGGCGAGGGCCAGTGGCGTGGCGGCAAGGGCATCCGCATGGATTACCGCGTCCGCGCTGACGGCAACTTCCTGACCTGTGGCTATACCCGCTCGAAGATCCTGCCCTGGGGCATGGAAGGCGGACATGACGGCACCGGCAACCATGTCGATGTCATCAAGACCGACGGCAGCCGCAAGCGCTATGCCTTCGCCACCGGCGTCGAGCTGAACAAGGGCGACATCGTCCGTGTCGTCACCGGCAATGGCGGCGGCTATGGCGATCCGAAGAAGCGCGCCCACGCTGGCGTGCTCGAGGACATCAAGAACGGCTATCTGAGCGCCGAGCGCGCCAAGGTGGTT
>JAFKJZ010000665.1 GCA_017305815.1 Hyphomicrobiales bacterium | reverse complement strand
CTCACCGATCGGATCGCACTGCTGGAGGCGGAAATCGGCCGGCTCCGCGAGGCGATCGCTGCCAATACGGCTTCGCGCGCCGCCGCCTCGTCCTTCTTCAAGAGCTAGCGCGAGGACCTGGCAAGCCATTGCGAAGGCCCGGCGTCCCCGCGCCCGCCGCGGGCGTGCTCCTTTGTCACAGCGGCCGATTCCCTGGCGTCAGGAGGCCGTTGCGCACGGCTCATTCTTTGACTTCCGTGCCGGCTGGCGGCAAAATCGCCGAAGACTTGCGCCCCGTTCGCATCTTGATGGACGAGCGCGGCTGCGCAATGGAATGGCCTCATGACAGACGATAGCCCTGGGCAGAGCAACGCGCCGGTCGTTTTCGGCAGGCGCTTCGCGTTTTCTGATACTTTCCGAGGACTTTTCCGGGAAGGGATGCTGCTCGTCGAGGAGACGGCGGCTTATCTCGACGGTGACGGCCGCGCCGAATCGCGCGATCTCGCCCGCGCCGCCTCGCTGACCTACGCGACCGAATCGATGCGCTTGACCACGCGGCTGATGCAGATCGCGTCGTGGTTGCTGCTGCAGCGCGCCGTCAACGAGGGCGAGATGACCTTCGAGCAGGCCGGCGCGGAGAAGGCCAAGGTGCGGCTGCGCGGCTTCGGCACGCAGACCGAGGGCCCGAACTGGGCCGAGCTGCCGCTGCGCCTGCGCGAGCTGATCGAGCATTCGGTGCGGTTGCAGGAGCGCGTCATCCGCCTCGATGACGCCATGTACAATGCCGCCCAGGCCGAGGAGCCGGCGGAAAATCCCGTCAGCCGCCAGCTCGGCCAATTGGCGCGCGCCTTTGGCGCCGGTGGCGAATAGCCCCTCTTCGGACGCTCCCTGACAGATCGGACGGGCCGGCGGCGCGCGGAAGCGGCGCTGCCGGGTCCTTGCTGGCGCGTGCGCGACTTGTGGCGACCGGGTTCCTTCGGACAAACAAAAAGCCCGGCCAGAGGCCGGGCTTTTCGAAACGTCGTGCTTCGAGGGCGAATTAGCCGCCGATGAAGCCCTTGAACTTGTTGTTGAAGCGCGAGACGCGACCGCCGCGATCGAGCAGGGTCTGCGTGCCGCCGGTCCAGGCCGGGTGGGTCGTCGGGTCGATGTCGAGGTTCATGACCGCGCCTTCTTCACCATAGGTGGACTTGGTCAGATACTCGGTGCCGTTCGTCATCACGACCTTGATCGTGTGATAATCGGGATGAATGCCATTCTTCATTGTCTGGTCCTCGCGGCTCGGTCCGTTGGACCGCATGGTCGTCGCCCGCCGAAGCGGCAGCGCCGTCCTGATCAATGGGGAAAACGGCTGCTTGCGACGGGCCGTCCTGTGGGGCGACGATATAGCCCAGCGTTCCGGCCGGCACAAGAGGCGGCTTAGCTTGGAACACCGCCGCCATCGGTGCATCTAGGCGCCATCGAGGCGATCGCCTCCGCGAAGGATTGAGACGGGAGCCGATGGCGGACCGAGACGCGATACCGAGCGCCGCCGCGCGCGCTTCTGGAGTTTCTGACTCTGCGGCCGCCGCCGACGCTCCCAAGGGGGGGCGCCGCTCGCTGCGGCCGCTGGCGATGCTGCTTCCCTATGTGCTGCGCCGCAAGCCGCAACTGGTGGGCGCAATCCTCGCGCTCGTGATGGCGGCGCTGGCGACGCTGACCGTGCCGCTCGCCGTCCGCCGCATGATCGACCACGGCTTCACCGCCGACAGCGCCGGCACCATCAACGTCTATTTCATGGCGCTGATCGGCGTCGTCGCCGTGCTCGCCGCCGCTTCCAGCCTGCGTTTCTATTTCGTAACCTGGCTGGGGGAGCGCGTCGTCGCCGATCTGCGCGCCGATGTTTTCCGCCATCTGGCGGCCCTTGGCATCGACTTCTTCGACCGCAACCGGTCCGGCGAGATCGCCTCGCGGCTGACCGCCGACACCACCCAGATCAAGGCGGTCGCCGGCGCCAACATCTCGATCGCACTGCGTAACCTGGTGATGTTCCTCGGCGGCGTGACGATGATGATCGTCACCAGTCCGAAACTGTCGGGCATGGTGCTGATCGCGCTGCCGATCGTCGTGCTGCCGCTGGTCGGCTTCGGTCGCCGGGTGCGGCTGCGCTCGCGCAAGGCGCAGGACATGCTGGCGGATGCCTCGGCCTATGCGTCGGAGAGCATCGGCGCCATCCGCATCGTCCAGGCCTTCACCGCCGAGGCGACGGTGGCGCGCCGATTCGCCGACAGTGTCGAGGGCGCCTTCGTCGCCGCGCGCAATTCGACGGTGGCGCGCGCGGCGCTGACCGGTTTCGGCATCTTCATGGTCTTCGCCAGCATGGTGGCGGTGCTTTGGTGGGGCGCGCAGGACGTGCTCGCCGGCCGGATGACGCCGGGTACGCTCGGCCAGTTCCTGATCTACGCGGTGATCGCCGCCGGCGCACTCGGCGAGCTTTCGCAGGTCTGGGGCGATATCTCCAACGCCACCGGCGCGGCCGAGCGGTTGGCCGAGATCCTGGCGGAAAAGCCGTCGATCGCCGCCCCCGCCCGGCCGAAGCATCTGGCCGAGCCGGTTCGCGGCGGCCTTGCCTTCGAGGATGTCGGCTTCGCCTATCCCGAGGGTGGTCGCGGCGCTGCCATCCGCCATATCGGCTTCCGGGTCGAGCCCGGCGAGCGCGTGGCCGTCGTCGGCCCCTCCGGCGCCGGCAAGAGCACGCTCTTCAACCTGATCCTGCGCTTCTACGATCCGCAGCATGGCCGCGTGACGCTGGACGGCGTCGACATCCGCGAACTCGATCCGGTGGCGCTGCGCAGCCACATCGCCATCGTGCCGCAGGATACGGTCGTCTTCGCCGCGAGCGCCGCCGAGAACATCGCCATCGGCCGGCCCGGCGCAGACAGCGCCGCGGTCGAGCGCGCCGCCGTCTCCGCCCATGCGGACGGCTTCCTCGCCAGTCTGCCGGCCGGCTATGCGACCGAACTCGGCGAGCGCGGCGTGACGTTATCGGGCGGCCAGCGCCAGCGCATCGCCATCGCCCGCGCCATCCTGAAGGACGCGCCGATCCTGCTGCTCGACGAAGCGACCTCGGCCCTCGACGCCGAGAGCGAGGTGGCGGTGCAGTCGGCGCTCGACCAGCTGATGGAAGGCCGCACGACGATCGTCATCGCCCACCGGCTCGCGACCATCCTGAGCGCCGACCGCATCCTCGTCATGGATGGCGGCGCGATCGTCGAGGAGGGGACGCACGATTCCATCGTGCGGCTCGGCGGCCTCTATGCCCGGCTGGCGCGGCTGCAGTTCCGCGAAGACGCCGCCTGACCTCAGGCGGCGGCGAGGCGTCCTCAGCTCAGTTCGGGATGTAGCGTGCGGCCCTCATCATCCTGAGGAGCCTGAAGGCGTGCCGAAGGATGCAGGGCGCTCATGGCCAAGCGCCCTGCAATTCCGACGTGCGTCCTTCGAGACGGCCTACTTCACTGGCCTCCTCAGGATGACGGGAATTGGGTCTGGCAGGCGAACAAAAGGGCGCATGCCTTCATGTCGACAATTGCTCTCTGCCCTCCGACCTAGACTCGACGTCATCCCGGGCTTGACCCGGGATCCATCCAGCCGCGGGATTGGGAGGTCCATGCGCCGAGGCTCATGCTGCATGGAACCTCGCCTCCGCGAGAATGACGGCGGAGCGGAGGGCAGTGCGGCAAACCTCGTCCAGTCGCGAGGGCAAACTACCTTTCGGTCAGCTTCAGCTCGATGCGGCGATTGCGGGCATAGGCGGCGTCGTCATTGCCCTGGACCAAGGGCTGGAACTCGCCGAAGCCGGCGGCGACCAGATGGATCGGCTGCACACCCTGATCGACCAGGAAGCGCACCACCGCGATGGCGCGGGCCGAGGACAGTTCCCAGTTGTTGCGGAAACGACCGGAGCCGGAAAGCGGACGCGCGTCGGTATGGCCGTCGACGCGCAGCACCCAGGCGATCTCGGGCGGGATCTCGCCCTCCAGCACCTTGAGCGCGTCGGCGAGCTTGGTCATCTCGACCCGGCCCTCTTCGTTGATCTCGTCCGAGCCGGACGGGAACAGCACTTCCGACTGGAAGACGAAGCGGTCGCCGACGATGGTGATGTCGGGCCGGTTGCCGAGGATCTCGCGCAGGCGCGCCACGTTCAGCCGGCGGCCGAGGTCGGCGATCTTGGTCTGGCTTTCGGTATCGCGCTTCTCCGAGGCGCGCAGCGCTTCTTCGAGCGCGCCGATCTGGCGGCGCAGCGCCGCGATCTGCTGGTTGAGGATCTCGACCTGCGACAGCGCCTTCTGGCTGACGACCTTCTCGTTCTCGAGCGCCTTGGTGATGATGGCGATCTGGCCCTCGGCCGAGCCGGCGGCGGCGGTCGAGCTGTCGGCGGCGCCCTTCAGGCGGTCGCGTTCCGCCTCGGCGGAGGCGAGGCTCGCCTGCAGATTGGCGAGCTGGTCGGCGACGTCCTGCTTGCCGGCGCGCTCCATCGCGAGCAACTCGGTCAACTCGGCGATCTGGCCGTTCAGCCGGTTCAGCACCGTGTCCTTGCCGGTGATCTCGCGGCTCTGCAGGAACTGCAGCAGCGCGAAGATCGACAGCAGGAAGAT
>JAFKJZ010000664.1:6580-7165 GCA_017305815.1 Hyphomicrobiales bacterium | reverse complement strand
GCCGTCCGGTGGGCGTCACGGTCGGCGGGGACGGCGCCCTCTATGTTTCCGAGGATGCGAGCGGAACGGTCTGGCGGGTTCGGGCGGCGAAATAATTCGCCGTCATTCGGGCCCGTCGTTCCGTTGCGCGGCCCATGCGGCACCTTTGCGCCGGATCCGCGCCATGACGGCGCCCGCGCCGACCTTAGGGATCGGGTCACGGTGCCCGACGTGCTGCTGCAGCCGCATTCGGCGCCGCTCGGCATCGCCTTCTATGAGGGCGACGCATTCCCGGCCGAATATCGCGGCGATGCCTTCGTCACGCTGCACGGCTCCTGGAACCGTGGCAAGCCGACCGGCTACAAGGTCGTACGTCTACCGATGCAGGACGGTCGGCCGACCGCCGCGTATCAGGACTTCATGACCGGCTTCATCCTCTCCGACCATGAGCTTTGGGGCCGTCCGGTGGGCGTCACGGTCGGCGGGGACGGCGCCCTCTATGTTTCCGAGGATGCGAGCGGAACGGTCTGGCGGGTTCGGGCGGCGAAATAATTCGCCGTCATTCGGGCCCGTCGTTCCGTTGCGCGGCCCATGCGGCACCTTTGC
>JAFKJZ010000664.1:0-6500 GCA_017305815.1 Hyphomicrobiales bacterium | reverse complement strand
TTGCTCTTCTAAAGAGGACCCAACAATCAGAACCGGATGGGCACGCATGGCTACCTCGGTAGAGCTTCCCGATCGCGAAGCGATGGAATTTGACGTTGTGATCGTGGGCGCGGGTCCTGCCGGGCTCGCGGCAGCCATCCGGTTGAAGCAGCGCGATCCCGATATCTCGGTCGTCGTCGTCGAGAAGGGCTCCGAGGTGGGGGCGCACATCCTGTCCGGCGCCGTGCTGGATCCAATCGCGCTCGACAGGCTGCTGCCGGAATGGCGGCAGGAGGACGACACGCCGCTGAAGACGCCCGTGAGGGAGGACCAGTTCCTGTTTCTCGGGCCGGCCGGCTCGGTGCGGCTGCCGAACATCGTGATGCCGCCGCTGATGTCGAACCACGGCAACTACATCGTCTCGCTCGGCAATGTTTGCCGCTGGATGGCGGCGAAGGCCGAAGCGCTCGGCGTCGAAATCTATCCGGGTTTCGCCGCCGCCGAGCTGCTGTTCGACGAGAATGGCGCGGTGGCGGGCGTCGCCACCGGCGACATGGGCGTCGGCCGCGACGGCGAGCCCGGCCCGAACTACCAGCGCGGCATGGAGCTGCGCGGCAAGTACACGCTGATCGGCGAGGGTGCCCGTGGCTCGCTCGCCAAGCAGCTGATCGGATCCTTCGGCCTGGCGGAGGGCCGCGAGCCGCAGAAATACGGCATCGGCATAAAGGAGCTCTGGCAGGTCGATCCGAAGCTGCACAAGCCCGGCCTGGTGCAGCATTCGTTCGGCTGGCCACTCGGCGGCTCGACCGGCGGCGGCTCGTTCCTCTACCATCTCGAGGACAATCAGGTCGTCGTCGGCTTCGTGGTGCACCTGAACTACGAGAATCCCTATCTGTCGCCGTTCGAGGAATTCCAGCGCTTCAAGACGCACCCGACGATTTCCCCCGTCTTCGCCGGGGGCAAACGCATCTCCTATGGCGCGCGCGCGATCACCGAGGGCGGCTACCAGTCGGTGCCGAAGCTGGTCTTTCCGGGTGGCGCGCTGATCGGCTGCTCGGCCGGCTTCGTCAACGTGCCGCGCATCAAGGGCAGCCACAATGCCATGCTGTCGGGCATGGAGGCGGCAGACAACGTCGCCGACGCGCTGGCGGCCGGCCGCGCGCATGACGAGATCCTCGGCTACGAGCAGAACTGGCGCGCCGGTCCGATCGGTCGCGACCTGAAGCGGGTGCGCAACGTCAAGCCGCTGTGGTCGAAGCTCGGCACCTATCTCGGCATCGCGCTCGGCGGCATCGACATGTGGGCCAACACGCTCGGCTTCACGCTGTTCGGCACGCTGAAGCACGGCAAGCCGGATTTCGCCGCGACCAAGCCGGCGGCATCCTGCAAGAAGATCGAATATCCGAAGCCGGATGGCGTCTTGACGTTCGACCGGCTGTCCTCGGTGTTCCTGTCGAACACCAACCATGAGGAAGACCAGCCGGTGCATCTGAAGGTGCTGGACGCGGCGCTGCAGAAGACGTCCGAGCACGACGTCTATGCCGGCCCGTCGACGCGCTATTGCCCGGCCGGCGTCTATGAATGGGTCGAGGACGGGGACGGCCCGCGCTTCGTGATCAACGCGCAGAACTGCGTCCACTGCAAGACCTGCGACATCAAGGATCCGAACCAGAACATCAACTGGACGACGCCCGAGGGTGCCGGCGGTCCGAACTATCCGAACATGTGAACTGTGATCACGTTCGCGTGATCACAAGTTTATCCGCAGTCCCCGATTCTGTGTCTCCGTGTTCTAGGCGCGATATCCCTGCCGTGTTAGCAGGGGCGTACTGATCACATGGAGACAATCGTAGTGCTATTTGAGAAGATTTCTAAGTT
The DNA here is from genome assembly GCA_017305815.1 of Hyphomicrobiales bacterium. Classification (GTDB taxonomy): domain Bacteria; phylum Pseudomonadota; class Alphaproteobacteria; order Rhizobiales; family Kaistiaceae; genus Kaistia; species Kaistia nematophila. The sequence continues at coordinate 4,643 of JAFKJZ010000664.1, read as the reverse complement.
TCAACCCCATACGCTGGGGTTGTTGCGTATCGTTTCTTCGCTGATCTTCATGGCGCACGGAACGCAGAAGATTCTCGGTTTCCCGGCTTCGGATAAAGCCCCGGCGATGTTCAGTCTTTCATGGACGGCCGGTATGCTGGAACTGTTCGGTGGCTTCCTGCTGCTGATCGGCCTGTTCTCGCGTCCGGTCGCGTTCGTGCTGTCGGGCCTGATGGCTTTCGCCTACTGGCTCGCCCACGCCCCGCGCAGCGTCTATCCGGTGCTGAATGGCGGCGACGCCGCCATCCTCTATTGCTTCATCTTCCTGTACATCGTCTTCGCCGGCCCCGGCCGCTTCAGCCTCGACGCGGCACGACGCGGTTGAACGCCTCGGGCTGCTCGACATTGCAAAGATGGGCGGCGTTCTGGATGACCTCCATCCGGGCGCCGTCGATATCCGCCACCCATTCGCGCGCCTTGGCCGGCTGGACGCTGGCGTCGTGATCGGCGCAGACGACGAGGGTCGGCGACTGGATCAGCTCGAGGTCGTCGCGCAGGTCCATTTCCCCCAGTGCCTCGCAGCAGGCGGCGTAGCCTTCGGCCGGCGTGCCGAGGATCATCTCGCGGATGCGCGCCACCACCTGGGGCGCGCCGGCGCGAAAGCCTTCGCGGAACCAGCGACCGATGACGGAATCGACCAGCGCCGTCAGGCCCTCGTTGCGGGCCGTCTTGGCCCGGCCTTCCCACATGTCGCGCGGCGGCAGATGCGGCGCCGAGGCGCAGATCACCAGTTTGTCGACATAGTCCGGCTTGTTGGCCGCGAGCCAGGCGCCGACCATGCCCCCCTTGGACAGCCCGACGATATGGGCGCTCTCGACCCCGACCGCGTCGAGCACGCTGCGCGCGTCGCGGCCGAGCCGATCGATCGTGTAGGGCGTGTCGGGGACGTCCGAGCCGCCATGGCCGCGGTCGTCGAAGCGGATCACGCGAAAATGTTCGCGGAAGGCAGGGAGCTGGTCGTTCCACATGCCGAGATTCGTGCCGAGCGCATTGGCGAGAAGAAGCGCCGGCTTGCCATTGTCCGGATCGGCCTCGACATTCAGTCGGATGCCGTCGTCCATAGCGATCAGTGGCATAAGATACCCCGTCGAACTTGCCAGCCGGCCGGATCGGCCCGCATGATGGCCACAGGCCCCTGACAAGGGCGTTGCTGGCATCAGCCTAGCGAATGCGAGCGATCCGGCCAAGAGTCTGGTTCATGTCCGCGCCAGGCCGGCAGGTTGTTCCGGGTTGCAGGGAGTTGCGATGTCCGACCGGCCGTTCCCCGCTTCGATCGATGCCACCGAGGCGCTGCTCGCCGATGGCGGCTATGTCGCCGACCGGGCGCTGGCGACGGTGCTGTTCCTGTCGCTGCGGCTGAACCGGCCGCTGTTCCTCGAGGGCGAGGCGGGCGTCGGCAAGACGGAGATCGCCAAGGTGCTGGCCGAGCGGCTCGGCCGCCGGCTGATCCGCCTGCAATGCTATGAGGGGCTCGACGTCGCCTCGGCCGTCTATGAATGGAACTATGCCGCGCAGATGGTCGAGATCCGCGCCGCCGAGGCGGCTGGCGGCGTTGACCGGGAGCGGCTGGTCGACGACGTCTTTTCCGAGCGCTTCCTGATCCGCCGCCCGCTGCTGCAGGCGCTCGAGGCGGGGCCCGGCGGGGCGCCGGTGCTCCTGATCGACGAGCTCGACCGGGCCGACGAGGCGTTCGAGGCCTATCTGCTCGAGGTGCTGGCCGACAGCCAGGTGACGGTGCCGGAACTCGGCACCATCCGCGCCGCCGAGCCGCCGATCGTCGTGGTTACCACCAACCGGACGCGCGAGATCCACGACGCGCTGAAGCGGCGCTGCCTTTACCACTGGGTCGATTATCCCGACAGCGCGCGCGAGCTCAGGATCCTGCGCGCCAAGGTGCCGGGCGCGGGCGAAAGCCTGTCGCGCCAGGTGGTCGCCTTCGTGCAGTCGTTGCGCCGCGAAGGGCTGTTCAAGAGCCCGGGCCTCGCCGAGACGCTCGACTGGGCGGCGGCTCTCTCCGAGCTTGACCAGGTGGCGCTGGAGCCGGGAATGGTCACCGACACGCTGGGCGTCCTGCTCAAATACCAGGACGATATCGCCCGGCTGGACGAAGACCGCGTGCGGGCGCTGGTCGCGGCGGCACGGGAGGAGGCGGCGGCATGACGGCGACGCCCGCCCTTCTCGACGATCGTCCGCCTCCGGGTGGCGGCAGGCTCGACGAGAACATCCTGCAGTTCGGCCGGCTGCTGCGCCGGGCCGGCGTGCCGGTCGGGCCGGCGGCGATCGCCGATGCGCTCCGCGCCGCCGAGATCGTCGGTCCCGCCGCGCGCGACGACTTCTACTGGGCGCTGCACGCCACGCTTCTGAGCCGGCGCGAGCAGCGGCCGGTGTTCGACGAGGCGTTCCGCCAGTTCTGGCGAAGCGGCCGTCTGCGTGCACCGGTCTTCGTCGATCGGCCGCCCGGCCAGGCGTCGCCGGCGCAGGCCGCCGCGGCCGCCCGTGTGACGCAGGCGATGCTCGGCGATCGCGCGCCCGAGGCTCACGATGATCCGGGTCCCGAGCGCGAGCGTCTCGCCGTTTCGGCGGAGGAGCGGCTGCAAAAGCGCGACTTCGCCCAGATGAGCGCCGCGGAGCTCGCCGACGCGGAGGCGGCGATCGGCCGGCTGACGCTTGCCGGCGACCGGCAGCCGAAGCACCGCCTGGTTTCGGCCGCGCGCGGCCGGATCGATCCGCGCCGGACGCTGCGGTTCGCGTTGCGAAATGGCGGCGAGCTGATCCTGCCCGCCTTTCGCCGGCACGCGACCGCGCTGCCGCCCGTCGTCGCGCTCTGCGACATCTCCGGTTCGATGAGCCGCTACAGCCGCATCCTGCTGCATTTCCTGCACGCGCTCGGCGCGACGCGGCGGGTCGACGCCTTCCTGTTCGGCACCCGGCTCACCAACGTCTCGCGCCCGTTGCGGCTGAAGGACCCGGACGCGGCGCTCGCCGCCTGCGCGGTGGCGGTGGAGGACTGGTCGGGCGGCACGAGGATCGCGCCGACGCTTCGCGCCTTCAACCGGCTGTGGTCGCGGCGGGTGCTGGGGCAGGGGGCCATCGTGCGGCTGGTGACCGACGGACTGGAGCGCGACGGCGGCGACGATCTCGCAGCCGAGATGGAGCGGCTGCATCGCGCCAGCCGGCGGCTGATCTGGCTCAATCCGCTGCTGCGCTTCGATGGCTTCGAGGCGAAGGCGCGCGGCATCCGCGCCATGCTCCCCCATGTCGACGAGCTTCGCGCCGTGCATTCGCTGGAGGCGGTGGCCGATCTCGTCCACGCGCTCCACTTCGGGCCGGCGGTCGGTGCCGCCGATCCCCGTCGCTTTCTCGCCGTGGCCTGAGGAGGGTTGATCATGTCCGCTGAACGACCGCTTGGCCTGGGGGACGCCGACGTGCTCGGCACCGCCGAGGCGTGGATCCGGGCCGGCCGCACCGTGGCGCTGGCGACGGTGGTCGAGACCTGGGGCTCGGCGCCGCGCCCCGCGGGCAGCCATCTCGTCATCGACGCCGACGGCCATTTCGAGGGCTCCGTCTCCGGCGGCTGTGTCGAGGGCGCCGTCATCGGCGAGGCGATCGAGGTGATCGCCTCGGGCGAGCCGCGCCTGCTCGAATATGGCGTTGCCGACGAGACGGCCTGGCGTGTCGGCCTCTCCTGCGGCGGCCGCATCCGCATCTATGTCGAGAAGGTGGTGTGAATGGATCGCTTCACGCTGCAAGGGCTGAACGAGGCGCGCGGGCAGAGGCAGGCCGCGATCCTGATCACCAATCTTGCCTCGGGCCTCGTCCGTCTGGTGCGCGAGAACGATCTCGGCCTCGACCTTATGATCGAGCCGGCGCTTGGCGAGATCCTGCCGCAACGTTTTCGCTCCGCCCATTCCGGCCTGGTCCGCACGGCGGAGGGCGACGAGTTCTTCCTGACCGTGCATGTGCCGCCGCCGCGCCTCGTCGTCATCGGCGCGGTGCATATCGCGCAGGCGCTGGCGCCGATGGCCCGCATCGCCGGCTTCGACGTGACGATCATCGATCCGCGCACCGCCTTCGCCACACAGGAGCGCTTCGCCGGCGTCGCGCTGATGCCGCATTGGCCGGAGGAGGCGTTGCGGCGCCTGCCGCTCGACCCGTTCACGGCCGTGGCGGCGCTGACGCACGACCCGAAGATCGACGATATGCCGCTCCAGGCGGCGCTGGCGGCGAACTGCTTCTATGTCGGCGCGCTCGGCAGCCGCAAGACCCATGCGAAGCGCGTCGAAAGGCTTACGGCGGCCGGGCTGGAGGAGGCGGACGTCGCGCGCATCCGCGCGCCTATCGGGCTTGCCATCGGCGCGCAATCCCCGGCGGAGATCGCCGTTTCGGTGCTGGCGGAAATCGTGGACGCGCTGCGCAAGCGCGGCATGGCGGCGTGACGCACGCCGGGCCGGCGATCGCGGCGCTGGTGCTGGCGGCGGGGCAGGGCCGGCGCATGGGCGGGCCGAACAAGCTGCTGGCGGAGATCGGCGGCCGCAGCCTGGTGCGGATCGTCGCCGACGCCGCGCTCGCCAGCCGCGCCGCCTCGGTGACGGTCGTGACCGGCC
>JAFKJZ010000663.1 GCA_017305815.1 Hyphomicrobiales bacterium | reverse complement strand
TTTTCAGAGGGCGGAGTATTCATGGCTCTTATATAATAAGCTTGCGCATATGACGCAATGTGAGTTTGAGATGCGGAAAGGCGGTCAAACAGCAGATATAGTGGATTTTGCCGGCGAAGCGGGGTAAATCGATTCAACCCGCTACATCCTCCGCTTGAACGATCCCCGCATGCACACCGAACTCGCATTTTATGCCGCGGCCGTTCCCGCCGTGGCGCTCGCAGGCCTGTCAAAGGGCGGCTTTGGCGGCGCGATGGGCATGCTAGCCGTTCCCGTGCTGGCGCTGGTGATCTCGCCGGTGCAGGCGGCCGGCATCATGCTGCCGATCCTGCTCGTGATGGACGTGATCAGCCTCTATTTCTACCGTCGGATCTTCGACCGGCCGACGCTCGCGGTCATGTTGCCGGCGTCGGTCGTGGGCATCGCCGTCGGCTGGGCCACCGCCGCCTATGTGAAGGAGGATTTCGTCCGCCTGCTGGTGGGGCTGATCTCCATCCTCTTCGCGCTGAACTACTGGTTCGGCGACCGCCTGCGGGCGAAGCCGGCGGAGCCGAACGGCGCCAAGGGCTCGTTCTGGGGCCTGCTCGCCGGCTTCACTTCCTTCGTCAGCCATGCCGGCGCGCCGCCCTTCCAGATGTATGCGCTGCCGCTGCGGCTCGACAAGCAGGTCTTCGTCGGCACCTCGGTGATCTTCTTCGCCGTCACCAACGCCGTGAAGCTGGTGCCCTATTTCTTCCTCGGCCAGTTCGACGCCGCCAATCTAGGCACGGCGGCGGCGCTGTTCCCGCTCGCGGCGCTGACGACTGTGCTCGGAATCTGGATCGTCCGGGTCATCGACCAGACCCTTTTTTACGGGCTCTCCTATCTCTTTGTCTTCGTCATCGGCCTGAAATTGACCTTTGACGGAGCCATGTCGCTTTTCATGCATTGAAATCCGGCATCTGCCGCCGCACGCTCGCCTTGTTCGCCGGCTAGGCGATCGAGGTTCTCATCGGCTCCTGTAAACTGAGGCTCCCGGGTGCATCGAGCATTGTCCACGTCCATGCCGCGCGACTATCGGATCGATTTCTTCCGAGGCCTCGCGCTGATTTCTATCTTCGTGAACCACATCCCGGGCAATCTATACTCCAACTTCACCCACCGGAACTTCGGGTTGTCGGACGCGGCGGAGATCTTCGTGCTGCTCGCCGGCATCTCGGCGGCGCTGGCCTATTATCCGCGCTTCGTGTCGGGGCAGGCAGGGCAGTCGATGGGCCGGGTCGGCAAGCGCATCGGTACGCTCTATGTCGCCCATCTCGCCTCCATCGCCTGCGGCTTCGCGCTTTATGCCGGCGCGGCGCTCTGGCTGCAGGAACCGGGCCTGATGCTTCCCGACGAGCGCCACTGGATCGTCGAGCAGCCTGTGGAGGCGTTGGCGGGCATGGGCCTGCTCACCTACCAGACCGGCAATTTCAACATCCTGCCGATGTACATGGTCATGATGGCGATGCTGCCCGTGATCATGCTGCTCGCCCGCGTGCGCCTGTCTCTGGTGCTGGTCGTGAGCTTCTTGCTTTGGGCGGTCGCCAATGCCTGGCGCATCACCCTGCCGAGCTTTCCCGGCCAGGGCGGCTGGTATTTCAACCCCTTCACCTGGCAGATCCTGTTCGTGATCGGCTTCGTCGGCGGCATCCTGCTGCGCCGGGGCGTCCGGTTTCCGGTGTCGCGGCCGCTTTATGGCCTGGCGGTGCTCTACCTGGTTGCTTCCGCCATCCTGGTCTTCGCCCATCTCTGGGACTATTTCCCGTCATTGCCGGAATGGGTGTGGCTATCGGGCTTCAACAAGAGCTGGGTTGGCATCTTCCGCCTGCTGCATGTGCTGGCGATCGCTTATGTGGTGATCTACAGCCCGCTGCCTGCCTTCCTGCAGGCCTGGCTCGACGAAAGCAACGCGATCGTCCGCCTTGGCCGCCACACACTGCCGGTCTTCTGGGTCGGCACTATCCTGAGCGTTGCCGGCCACATCGTCCGCGAAAGCGTGTTCGGCCTGCCGAACGATCCGACCTTCACCGCCTTCGGCGCCATGCTGGACACGGTCCTGATCGGCACCGGGCTCTGCATCCTGTTCGGGCTCGCCTGGTATCTCGACTGGACGCGGACCCAGCCGAAGGGGCGCCCGATCCTCGATGCCGGCGAGCGGGCCGCTTCGCCTTCCCGCGTCGTGCCGGCGGAGTGATCCGCATAAAGCAAAGGCGCCGCGATCGATCGCGGCGCCTTGCTTGACCCTTTCGTCATCAATCAGTGAATGGTCTTGTTTACCTTCAGTCGGGCGATCTCGTCCTTGAGCTGCAGCTTGCGCCTCTTCATGGCCGCCAGTTCAAGCGTGTCGGCGCTCGGATGGCTGAGGGCCTCGTCGATTTCCCTGGAGAGGGCCTCGTGACGGCGCTCCAGCTCGGCAAGATGCGATTCGATGGACATTAATATTGCCTCCCTTCGTGATCGATGACGGCACCTGATCGTGCCACAGACGCGGGTTGCTGTGAACCGGCTTATAAACCGGAGGCCCCCGCAGGAGGTCCGCCAGACGGCCGGCACTCTCTGGATCTGTGGCCTTTGGCCGCCCGCTTCAAGGGGGCAAGGCGTGATAGATGCACTCGCGCCCGTTCGACCGAGCATGTATCGTCTCGGTTCCGGCGCCGAAAAATGGGCCGGGCGGAGCTCGGTAAGGTTGGGGCGTATGACCGAGGAAGAAGAGCGGGAAATTCGGTTCGAACTGGCGCGGTTGCGGCAGGAGCACAGCGATCTCGACGCTGCGATCTCCGTCATGTCGGAAACCGGCCGTGCAGATCCGTTGCGGATTCAGCGCCTTAAGAAGCGCAAGCTGGCGCTGAAGGACCGGATCGTCGCGCTGGAGGATCAGCTCCTGCCGGATATCATCGCCTGACCGCAGGCAATGCCCTCGAGCAGCAGCCGATCGGCCGCCGCGATCACCTGGTCGGCCGTGGCGCCGGGTTCGATCATCACGACGGATGAGCGCGTGGCGATGCCGGCCCCCGCCGGGAAGCCATCCTCAAGGGCGGCGATTGCGCGCTGCAGTCCCTGCACGCGGTGGCCGCAATCGGCCGGCGTCGAATTCCAAAGCACGACGGCGAACTGCTCGTTGCCGGTCCGCGCCGTGACGTCGCAGGAGCGGATGCCGGCGCGCAGCGTGTCGCCGATCTTGCGCAGGGCGCGGTTGAGGCCGGCCTGTCCCTGGGCGGCGCGGATGGCGTCCATGCCGTCGATGTCGATCAGGCCGACGCCGCAGCTCATTGGATAGCGTGCCTGGAAGGCGATGGCCCGCTCGATCTCGCGCGTAAAGGCGCGTCGGTTGAAGAGGCCCGAAATCGGCTCCTCGGCGGCTTCGACCTCGAGCGCCGCGATGCGGTGCTGGCTGGCGTCGAGCGCGCGGCGCAGCGCCGCCACCTCTTCCGAAAGCCGCATCACCAGCGAGCGCTGCTCCACCGGCAACTCCGTGGCCGGCTCGGCCGAAGAGGCCTCGCGTCGGCGCGCGAGCGGCGCCGGTTCGGTTCCGGGGGCGGCGATGGGGTTGGGTCGGAGGGCGGGTGCGTGGGCCATGGCGCGATTTTGCCCGCGCTTGGTTCAATTCTGGTTAACGACGGGTAAGGCTGTTTCGGTGCCTTGCGGCGAGGGCGTCCCTCTCTATAATCCGCGCCTTCCCGCAAGCCGGAGACGAGAACTTGGCAGACAAGACGGCGCCAGTCGCCATCATCATGGGCAGCCAATCCGATTGGCAGACGATGCGGCACGCCGCCGAGACGCTCGATGCGCTCGGTGTCGCGCATGACGACCGGATCGTCTCGGCGCACCGGACGCCGGACCGGCTGGTGATCCTGCCCAAGCACCTGTACGAGGGCACGGACCTCCAAGCCAACGAGTGGAATCGCAAGCCCATCGGCACAGGCCCGTACAAGTTCGTGAGCTGGGACCAGGGTGTCATCACCGAAGAGGCGAACCCTGACTGGTGGGGAGGCAAGCCGAAGATCCAGCGCTTGGTCTTCCAGACGATCACCGACCCGAACACCCGGAACAATGCGCTGAAGACCGGGGAAGTCGACTATGTCTCTCTGCAGGACCTCAGCCCCGAGGGCGCGACCACGTTCGCCGGAGACCCGCAGATCAGTCTGGAGGCGCACCGGGTGGACCCGACGCTGACAATGCTGATGTTCAACTTCCGCAACCCCATCCTGGCCAAGCCCGACGTCCGCAAGGCGCTCTTCATGGCGTTGGACAGAAAGGCCATGGCGGACGTGTATGGATTCGACTCGCAGCCCGGAAAGTCC
>JAFKJZ010000662.1 GCA_017305815.1 Hyphomicrobiales bacterium | reverse complement strand
TCGCCCGGCTGCGGCGCGAGCTTCGACAGTTCCTCGACCGAGGCGCGGAGATAGTCTCCCTCGCTGCGCGCCGAAGCGATCCGCCGCCGGAGCGCGGCGACCTCGCTTTCGGCCGAACGCCAGCCGCGGAATGCCTCGGCGACGGCGAGCGCCTCGGGATCGAGCCCGCCGAACGCATCGAGCAGGCGACGATGGATGGCCGGATCGACCAGAGCCCGATCGTCGTGCTGGCCATGGATCTCGACAAGCGACGCGCCGACATCGCGCAGCAGCGCCACGCTCACCGGCTGGTCGTTGACGAAGGCGCGCGTCCGGCCGTCGCCCGTCTGGACGCGGCGCAGGATGATGTCGCCGTCATGGTCGATGGAATTGTCGCCGAGCAGCGAGCGGGCGGGATGGCCGGCCGGCACGTCGAAGACTGCCGTCACCTGTCCCTGGTTGGCGCCCTGGCGCACAAGCGCACCATCGCCGCGCCCGCCAAGGGCGAGCGACAGCGAATCGAGCAGGATCGACTTGCCTGCGCCGGTCTCTCCGGTCAGGACCGTGAGACCGCGCGCGAAGTCGATCTCCAGCCGATCGATGAGGACGATATCGCGGATTGCGAGCGCGGCGAGCATGGCGCGCCCTGTCCCCTTGTTAGCCCGTGATCGAGCGGAAGGTACGGCTGATCCAGGAGCCCTTGTTCTCCGACGGCGACACGCCGCCCGTCTGGAGAAGCGAATAGGCGTCCTTGTACCACTGCGAATCCGGGAAGTTGTGGCCGAGCACTGCCGCGGCGGTCTGCGCTTCCGGGACGATGCCCATGGCGTAGTAGGCCGCGGTCAAGCGGTAAAGCGCTTCCTCGACATGGCGGGTGTTGGCGTAGTCGGTCACGACAACCTTGAAGCGGTTGATCGCGGCGGGATATTCCTTGCGCTCGAGATAGTAGCGGCCGACCTGCATCTCCTTGCCGGCCAACTGGTCGCGCGCCACGACGATCGCCTTCTGCGCGTCGTCGACATATTCGGAGTTCGGATACTTGTCGACTACCTCCTGCATGGCGGCGATCGCCTTCTTCGTCGCGTCCTGGTCGCGCGTCACTTCCGGGATCTGCTTGAAGTAGGACTGGCCGATCATGTACTGCGCGTAGCCGGCATCCGGGCTCGAAGGATAGAGCGAGATATAGCGCTTGGCTGAGTTGACCGTCTCGTCATAGTTGCCGAGCCGATAATTGGTGAAGGCGGTCATGATCAGCGCCTTGCGGGCCCATTCCGTATAGGGATGCTGCTGATCGACCTGCTCGAACTGCTTCGCCGCCGACTTCAGCTTGCCGTTCTGCATCAGGGTCAGACCCTGATTATACATCTGGCCGGCCGGGATATCCGGCTCGTCGACCGAATCATCATCCTTGGTCAGGGAGCAACCCGCCACGGCCACGAGCGCGCAGAGCGCAACGGCGCGCAGGGTAACGGAGCCGAACCGGCCAAAGGCGGCAATGGTCGACGGGCGGATCGAGCTAACTTCGTTCATTCACACATCGAACCGGCACGAGCCGGCATCGCCTCTTTCGATGGGGCAAAGCGGTGCAGCCTCTCTAGCGGAAACAGCACGATGACGCCACCAGCCGTCGCAACCCATTGCCGCAATTTCGTGGCAGAGAAACGCCCGGCCCCGGAAATATCCGGACTGTGCGGAATATGCCGCTTTTTCGGCCTAGGACTTGTCGGGACCGAAGGCGGCGGCCGGCAGCCGGACGGCCATCTGGTCGTGCTGGAAGTCCCGCTTCGACACCGACGCGCCCTCGACGAAGGTCCAGGCGTCCGAATCGGCGAGCAGCGTCTCGACGATCTTGGCGTTCATCATGTGGCCGCCGCGATAGGACCGGTAGGCGCCGAGAATCGGCGCGCCGGCAAGCGCGAGATCGCCGACGGCGTCGAGCGTCTTGTGGCGGACGAACTCGTCCGCGAAGCGCAGGCCCTCGGGATTGATGACCTTGTCGTCGCCGAGCACGACGGTGTTCTCGAGCGAGGAGCCGAGCGCGAGGCCGCGGGACCAGTAGAACTCGACATCCTTCAGGAAACCGAACGTCCGGGCGCGTGCGAGATCGCGCCGGAAGACATTGGCGTCGAGGTCGACGACGAAGGCCTGGCGGCCGATCAGCGGCGACTTGAAGTCGATGTCGATCTCGAAACGGCGGGTCTCTGCCGGCAGCAGTTCGGCGAAGCCGCCGGCATGCTCGATGCGGACCGGCTGCAGAACCTTGATGAAACGGCGCGACGCCGAAAGGGTGACAATCTCGGTCTGATCGACCAGGTCGACGAAGGCAGCCGCGCTGCCATCCATCATCGGAACTTCGGCGGCGTCGATCTCGACCACGACATTGTCGATGCCGAGGCCGTTGAAGGTCGCGAGCAGGTGCTCGATGGTCGACACGGAAACGCCGTTCAGGGCGACGGTCGTGCAGGAGTCGGTCGCATGCAGGCGATCGATGCGGGCATGGATCGGCTCGCCGCTCGCCGTATCGATCCGGTGGAACACGATGCCCGTGTCGGCTTCGGCCGGGTTGAGGGCCATTGCCACGGGCTTGCCGCTATGCACGCCAATGCCAGAAACCTCGACGCGATCGCGGAGCGTGGTCTGGTGCATGCCCTGTCGTTTAGCCATCAATTCGCCCCGAGAGAGCTGGTCAAAATTCCCGACTGCTCTGTGGTCCGCCCCCGACTGTCCCGACCCGACTGATCCCTTGAACCAGAAGAACGGCCAACCAGGAATCATCAGATTCGTCAGCATGTTGTGTATGCTAGATAGAGCGTGGACCGGTCGGTCAACAAATCACTCTTTCTAACCTTCTGTAACGTGGTTCACGGACCTCTAACGAAAGAGGCCCGGCGCTGTGACAGGGCCGGGCCTCGATCTTGCTTGGGTACGCCTCAGTTCGCCTGGCGACGGAGGAAGGCCGGGATTTCCAGCTGGTCGTCCTCGTTGCGCGGCATCACGCGGCCGTGCTGGTCAAGCTCGGCCTGGCGCGGGCGATAGTCCTGCTGCTGCTGCGGAGCGCGCGGCGGCTGGGCCTGCTGCGGCTGGCGCGGAGCGGCGGCGTAGCCGGCCTGCGGAGCCTGCGGTTGGCGGATCGGCTGCTGCGGGCTGCCCTGCTGGGGAGCGCGCTGCTGCGGGGCCGGCTGCTGGCGGTTCACCTGCGGGGCGGCTTCCTCCTCACGACGGCCAAGCCCTACATGCGCCAGGCGGCGCAGCAGGCTCATCGGACCGCGGTCCTCTTCCTGCTGGGCCTGCGGCTCGGCGCGCTGCGCCTGCATCTCGCGCTGGGCGACGACCGGGAAGTCCTCGACACGCGGCATGCGCGACGCCGTCGGCGCCTCGGCGGCCGGCGGGATGAACGGCTGGGCGACCGGAATGTGATCGTCGCGCACCGGAGCCGGCACCATGTCGAACTCGTGGTCGAGCTCGGCCTCGGCGTAGGAGACGGCCGGCGGCGTCATCGGAGCAATCGTTACTCCAGGATCACGCACCGGAGTTTGAGCCGGCGCGTGCTGCTGCACGGGCGCCTGCTGGGGGACGGCGGGGCGGAAGGCCGGAGCCGGGGCCTGCGGAGCGCGCGACTCGGTCTGGACATTGGCCGGGCGCGGAGCGGGCGCGGTCGGAGCCGCTGCCTGGGCGGCGGCCTTCATGCGGGCAGACATTTCCTGCGTGCGCAGGTCCGGCGTGACCTCGTCCTTGGCGTCCGACTCGATGCCGGTGGCGACGACCGAAACGCGGATGACGCCCTCGAGGCTTTCCTCGAACGTCGCGCCGAGGATGATGTTGGCGTCGGGATCGACTTCCTCGCGGATACGGGTCGCGGCTTCGTCGACTTCGAACAGCGTCAGGTCACGGCCGCCGGTGATCGAGATCAGCAGGCCGCGGGCGCCGTGCATCGAGGTCTCGTCGAGCAGCGGGTTGGCGATCGCCGCCTCGGCGGCCATGATCGCGCGGCGGTCGCCCGAGGCTTCGCCCGTACCCATCATGGCCTTGCCCATCTCGCGCATCACCGAACGGACGTCGGCGAAGTCGAGGTTGATCAGGCCTTCCTTGACCATCAGGTCGGTGATGCAGGCGACGCCCGAATAGAGCACCTGATCCGCCATCGCGAAGGCGTCGGCGAAGGTGGTCTTCTCGTTGGCGATCCGGAACAGGTTCTGGTTCGGGATCACGATGAGCGTGTCGACGCTCTCCTGCAGTTCCTTGATGCCGGCCTCGGCGACGCGCATGCGGCGGGCGCCTTCGAACTGGAAGGGCTTGGTCACCACACCGACGGTCAGGATACCGTGCGAACGCGCCGTGCGGGCGATGACCGGGGCCGCGCC
>JAFKJZ010000661.1 GCA_017305815.1 Hyphomicrobiales bacterium | reverse complement strand
ATGCGCATGCCGTCCTTGCCGTGCCACTTGCCGTGCAGTTCCTGGAACAGCTGGATCTGCTCGGCGCGGCCCGGCGTATGCAGCGCCGCGAGCCGGGCCTTAAGGTCCTCCGGCATGATCTGCGACAGGAAGGGCAGGCTCTGCAGGAAGCCCTCGTCCCACATCGAGGCGGTGAGCCAGCACTTGAGGCCGAGGTCGCGATAGGCGGTCGCGGTCGCGTCGACGGCGTCTGGCGTGAAGGCCATGTTGATGACGTCGTCCTGTAGCGCCGTGACGCCGGAGCGGACCGAGACGATGCCGACCAGCATGGCGCGCAGATAGTGCTCGCGCCAGGTCAGCGTCGGCGCGCCGAAGGGCGGGTAGACCTCCGACAGCCAGATCTCGAGCGGCAGGTTGTCGTACCGCCCCATCTCGAAGCCTTCATTCGAGTGCATGTGTGCATCGACGAAGCCGGGCAGGACGATGCGGTTGCCGGCCTCGATGATCTCGAGCTCGGGATGCTGCGCCGCCTCGGCCGACAGGTCCGCGCCGATCGCGGCGATCCGGTCGCCGACGACGAGCACGTCGCCGCGCTCCAGCACGGTGCCGGCGGCGTCATTGGTGCGGATCAGTCCCTGGCGGATGAGAAGAGGCATCTTGTTCTAGTCCCTGGTGTTCGTTCGATTGGCGCGGGCGGCACGGATCATGCTTGTCCGCCGGGGGGAGCGAGGTCCGGTACCGCGAAGATGAAAGGCCGATATTCATGCAGCCCCATCACGATCATGGTCTTGACGTCCGCCTGATGCGGATCCTGCATGTGCTCCTGACCGAGTGCAGCGTGTCGCGCGCGGCGGATCTGCTTGGCCAGAGCCAGCCCGGCGTCAGCCAGGCCTTGAAGCGGCTGCGGGAAATCCTGGGTGATCCGCTGCTGGTGCGCAGCGGCTCGAAGCTGGTGCCGACCGAGCGCGGCTCGGAGCTGCTCGGGCAGGTGTCCGGTATCCTGATGGCGATCGACGGCATTTTCGAAAGCGAGGCCGAGACGTTCGACCCGGCGGAGGACACGCGCGCCATCCGCATCTATGCCGCCAACTGCCTCGGCACCTTTTTCATGCCGCGGATCGGCGAGTTGCTGCGCCAGGAAGCGCCGAACATGATGGTCTCCTTCTGCGCGACGCCGGTCGAGCGCGAGATGTTCAACGAGCTCGAATCCGGCGACATCGACCTGATTATCGGCAACTGGCCGATGCCACGCGAGAATCTGCGCCTGGCGCCGCTGCTCGATGCCGACATGGTGCTCGTCATGCGGCCGGATCACCCGATGGCGGGCCGGTCGGCGCTGACGATGGAAGAATATCTGGGCCTCGCCCATCTCTCGCCGACGCCGCACACGAGTGCTGCGATCAGCCCGGTCGACGGCCGGCTGGCGCAGCTCGACTGCAAGCGCCGCATCGCCTTCACCGTTCCGGAGTTCACGCTGGTGCCGCCGGTGCTGGCGCGCACCGACCTCGTCTTCACGTCCAGCCGCCCATTTGCTGAGCAGATGGCCAGCCAGGCGCCGTTCGCACTCGTGGAGGCCCCGCCGGAGCTGGGTTCCATGAAGTTCTACATGCTCTGGCACGAACGTGTGCATCAATCGCCCTGTAATCGTTGGCTCAGGAGCGTAGTTCGTCGTGTCGCCGGCGAACTGAACGGTCTTGAGACGCTACATTCCCGTAAAAAGAGCGATCTCGATATAAAGGCGATTTTATAGACTCTATCAGTCTGACCCCACTTCTTGATTGCCTCCGATGCCGGCCATCATTCGCCATCGGACAAAAAAGAAGGACGCTGAATATGCAGGGAAAGCTGATCCGTCGTCTGGCCGCATCGCTGTTGGCGACAAGCCTGATGACGACCATGGTTGCGGCGCCGGTCATGGCGCAGGACTTCAAGGGCAAGACGCTGGTCGTCGGCGTCTGGGGCGGTGACATCGAGCGCCTGCTGCGCAAGAACGTCGTCGAGCCGCTGGAAAAGGAAACCGGCGCCAAGGTCGAGCTGGTTCTGGGCGGTACGGGCGATCGCCTCGCCCGCATCTATGCCGAGAAGGCCAATCCGACGATGGATGTCGCCTTCCTCAACATCTACGAGGCGCCGCAGGCGCTGAAGGACGGCGTCGTCGAAGCGCCCGATCCGGCGAGCCCGCTCTACACCCAGATCTGGGACGGCATGAACGACGGCTGCTATGCCATGTCGCTGGTCGGCCTCGGCATCGCCTACAACAAGAAGCTGGTTTCCAGCCCGCCGGAATGGGCGGACATGTGGAAGCCGGAATTCAAGGGCAAGATCGCCCTTTCCAGCTATCCGGGCTCGGAAGGCGACGGCCTGCTCGGCGTCGCGGCCCGTCTCGCCGGCAAGGACGAGCATGACGCGGACGCCGCTTTCGCCAAGGCGGCCGAGCTGAAGCCGATCGCGCTCACCTACACCAATCTCGACGAAGTCTTCGCGATGATGGATGCCGGCGAAGTCGCCATGGCGCCGATGATCTCGGGCTATGTCCTCTCGGCGCTGAAGCAGCATCCCGATATCGGCTTCTCGTTCCCGAAGAGCCCGGGTCCGGTGCTGGTCCGCGACATGCTCTGCCTCGTCAAGAACTCGCCCAACCAGGAACTGGCGAAGAAGTTCGCCGAACTGGCGCTTGGCGTGCAGAACCAGACCGACTACGCGACCGAGCTCTATTTCGGCCCGACCAACAAGAACGTGAAGCTTCCCGAGACCGTCTCGGCCGACGTCATCGACACGCCGGACGAGGTGAAGGGCCTGCTCTCGCTCGACTGGCCCTACATCATCACCCAGCGCGCCGACTGGACGCAGCGCTGGAACAAGGACGTGCTCGGCCAGTAAGGCCGCTGCCGCCGGCCGGGTCACTAGGATCCGGCCGGCTCCGATCCCGTGCGAATTCGCCCGCCAGAGACCGCCGCCCGGCCCGTCGCATCCCGTCTCGAATTGTCGATGCGGGCGGCAGAAGAAAGGCCTTACGACCCATGATGCGCGCTTCGACCAAGGCCATTCCGTTCCTGCTGCCGGCAACCCTGCTCTCGGCCGTCGTCTTCCTGCTGCCCTTCGTCTGGCTGGTCTATTTCAGCTTCAAGACGCAGCCGCCCGGTTCTCTGCTGCTCGGCGAGGGCTTCTCGCTTGCGAACTACCGGCGACTGTTCGTCGATCCCTTCTTTTTCCAGGCGATCGGCCGCACCGTGCTCCTGAGCGCCGTCTCGACGGCGCTGTGCCTGGTCATCGGCCTGCCCGTCGCTGGCCTGATCGCCACCGGCTCCGGCCGGGCCAAGGGCCTGCTGCTGGCGCTGCTGCTGGTGCCGCTCGTCTCCGGCGCGCTGCTGCCCTCGCTTGGCATGATCCACCTGCTGGGCCCGCTCGGCGTCGTCAACGGCACGCTGAAGATGCTCGGCCTCGTCGACAGCTCGGTCAAATTCCTTGGCACCACGACCGGCGTGATCATCGGCATGGTGCAGGCCTTCCTGCCGCTCATGGTGCTGCCGCTGGTCAATACGCTGTCGCGGCTGCCGACCGATCTTGAATCCGCCGCCCGCTCGCTTGGCGCGCCGCCGGTCGCGGTCTGGCGCCGCGTCGTGCTGCCGCTCGCCGCCCCCGGCATCAAGGCCGGCTCGGTGCTGGTCTTCTGCGCCGCCTTCACCTCCTTCGTCACCCCGCAGGTGATGGGGCAGGGCAAGATCGCCACCTTCGGCACGGTCGCCTTCCAGCAGGCTTCGCTGGTGCTCGACTGGCCGTTCGCCTCGACGCTCGCCGTCGTCGTGCTGGTCGCCCTCGGCCTTGCCTTCCTGATTTCGGCCCGCCTCGGCCGCACCACCCGGAGGACCCGATGATGTGGGGACCGAAACTCGCCCGGACCGCGCAGATCGCCTGGACCGTCCTCGCCTATCTCTTCCTGCTGGCGCCGATCCTCGTCCTGATCCTCGCCTCGTTCGACGAGGCGCGCTTCTTCCGCTTTCCGCCGCAGGCCTATTCGATCAAGTGGTTCGAGGCGGCGGCGTCGAGCGGCGAATATCGCAGCGCGCTGGGCGTCAGCACGCTGGTCGCCGTCATCTCGGCGCTGCTCTCGGTCGTCGCCGGATCGCTCGCCGCCTTCGCGCTGGTGCGCTTCGATCTGCCGGGCAAGCGCTGGATCGAGGTGGTGCTGCTGGCGCCGTTGATCCTGCCGCTGATCGTCTGGGCGATCGCCCTGTTGCAGCTCTATTCGCGCCTCGGCCTCAGCGGCACGCTGGCAGGCCTCGTGCTCGCCCACGCCGTGATCACCGTGCCCTATACCGTCCGCATCATGTACTCGACCTTCGAGCGCATCGACCCGGTGCTGGAAGCGGCGGC
>JAFKJZ010000660.1 GCA_017305815.1 Hyphomicrobiales bacterium | reverse complement strand
GCTGTGGCCCTGGGGATCCGGCAAGATCAGCCGGCCGCCGCGTGCCAGTGTCATGTTCATGCCCGAGCGCCCCTATGTTCCCGACGGCTCGCTGCGCGCCGCCCTCACCTATCCGTCCGACCCCGCCGGATTCCGCGACGAGGTGCTGACAGAGGCGATGCAGCGCGTCGGACTCGGCCGCCTTGCCGGATCGCTCGACCGCAAGGCGCGCTGGGGCAAGGAAATCTCCTATGACGACGAGGAGCGGCTGACCTTTGCCCGCCTCCTCCTGCTGAAGCCGCGCTGGGTGTTCACCGAGCAGACCATCGACGGGCTCGACGAGAACCAGCGCGGGATCTTCACCTCGATCATCAACCAGGATCTCGCCGGTTCCGCCGTGGTGACCGTTTCAGATCGCGCCACGACCAGCGATTTCTACACGCGGACGATCAATCTGGTGGACACCGCTCCACCAGCGCCCGCTCCCCACTCCGTCACTGCCCTCGTCCCAACCCGAGCGATCCCGGATGAACAAGCCAAGCAAGCCGAGCCGTCGAGCCCCCGCCCCGTCGACTAGGCCACCGGAGGAGGCTGCCGCCACGACCGCCCGGCTCGACGACGACGCGCTGCTCGAACGGGTCCAGCGCCAGAGCTTCCGCTATTTCTGGGATTTCGCCCATCCGGTAAGCGGCCTGGCCCGCGACCGTACCCATGGCAATGACGAGGTGATCACGCTCGGCGGTTCCGGCTTCGGCGTCATGGCGATCGTCGTCGCCGTCGAGCGCGGCTGGATCTCGCGCGGCGAAGCGGTCGATCGGCTGCACCGGATGATCGGCTTCCTGGAGCAGGCGGAGAGCTTCCACGGCGCCTATCCGCACTTCATGAACGGCACGACCGGCAAGGTGGTGCGCTATGCCCGCAAGGACGATGGCGCCGACCTGGTCGAGACGGCGTTCTGGATCCAGGGCCTGGTCGCCGCGCAGGTCTATTTCGACCGCGACGACGGCAAGGAGCCCTGGCTGCGCGCCCGCATCGGCGACATGCGCCGCGCCGTCGAATGGAGCTGGTTCACCCGCGATGGCCGCGACGGGCTCTACTGGCACTGGAGCCCGAACCATGGCTGGGCGATGAACCACGAAATTCTCGGCTGGAACGAGTGCCTGATCCTGTTCGTGCTCGCCGCAGGCGCCGAGCAATATTCGATCCCGCCCCTCGCCTATCACAACGGCTTCGCCCAGAGCCGCACCTTCATCAACCGCCGGCCGCAATATGGCGTCGAACTGCCGCTCGGCCCGGATGGCGGCGGGCCGCTCTTCTTCGCGCATTATTCGTTTCTCGGCCTCGACCCGCGCGGGCTCAGCGACCGCTATGCCGATTACTGGGCGCAGAACATCGCCCACACGCGGCTGAACCAGGCCTATTGCGTCGCAAATCCCGGCGGCTTCAAGGGCTACGGCCCGGACTGCTGGGGACTGACGGCCTGCGACAACCCCACCGGCTATTCGGCGCATTCGCCCGACAACGACCGCGGCGTCATTGCGCCGACGGCGGCGATCTCCAGCCTGCCCTATGCGCCGGAACTCGTTCTGCCGGCGCTTCGCCACTTCCATGACGACATGGGCGACCGGCTCTGGGGCGAATACGGCTTCTTCGACGCTTTCAGCGAGAGCGCCGGCTGGGTGGCGAAGACCCATCTCGCCATCGACCAGGGTCCGCAGATCATCATGATCGAGAACTACCGGACCGGCCTGATCTGGAACCTTTTCATGCGCGACGCCGAAGTCCGCCGCGGCCTGCAGCGGCTCGATTTCCAGAGCCCGCATTTTTCCGGTACGCCGGCGGGGTAGCTCCCTGAGAGAACGGGCGACTCAGCAGAAAACCGGCATTTGCGCACTGTCCGCGAGCCACCCACGCCGTCATCCCTGCGAAAGCAGGGACCCACCCGCCGGTGGCGCCGCGCTCCGCCAGCAGGCGGAATGGCAGATGAGTTTGCTCGCTCCGACGCGTACGAGCCTGGCCGCAGCATGGATTCCTGCTTTCGCAGGAATGACGGGAGCCGTGCTTCAAGCGAAGAGTAGTCGGCCCCCAAACCCTCAGACCAGCAGCGGCTGCGCCATCAGGTCCTGGTGGCCAAAGACGCGGCGGTAGCGGGCGATCTCCTCGACCGGCCCGGTCGCCTTGTTGGCGTTGTCGGAAAGCTTGACCGCCGGACGGCCGTTCGCAGACACCACCTTGCAGACCAGCGAGATCGCCTGCAGGCGGTCGTCCTTGCCGTCCGGGGCGCAATGGCGGAAGTCGTTGGTGACGTTGGTGCCCCAGCCGATCGAGAGATTGACCCGGCCGCGAAAATGGCGCGCCGCCTCCTCGATCGTGTCGATGTCCATGCCGTCCGACAGCACCAGCAGCTTCTCGCGCGGGTCGCAGCCATGCAGCTGCCACCAAGCGATCGCCTCCTCGGCGCCCTCGATCGGCGGCTTCGAATCCGGGCGCAGGCCCTTCCAGTTCAGCACCCAGTCGGGAGCGTTGCGCAGGAACTGGGTGGTGCCATAGGTATCCGGCAGCATGACCAGCAGATTGCCGTCATACATTTCCTGCCAGTCGCGCAGCACCTGGTAGGGCGCGTCGCGCAGCGCCTCGTCGTTTTCGGCGAGCGCCGCATAGACCATCGGTAGCTCATGCGCATTGGTGCCGACCGCCTCGAGGCCGGCGGCCATCGCCATCTTGACGTTGGAGGTGCCGACGAAATTGTCGCCGAGACCCTCCTGCAGCGCCTCGACGCACCATTTCTGCCAGAGATAGCCATGGCGGCGGCGGGTGCCGAAATCGGAGATCTTCAGCGGGCCTTCCTGGGCGAGCACGCGCAGGCGCTCGATCTTGCCCCAGAGCTTGGCCTTCGCCTTGGCATAGAGCACATCGAGTTCGAACCGGCTCATGCCCTTCATGGCGGCGCGGGCACGCAGCTCGCTGACGATGGCGAGCGCCGGCACTTCCCACAACGTCGTCTCGGCCCAGAGGCCTTCGAAGAGAAGCTCGTACTGACCGTCCTCAGTGCGGCGCAGGTCGTATTCCGGCAACTGGAAGTCCTCGAGCCAGTCGAGGAAATCCGGCTTGAAGATCTGCTTCACGCCATAGAACGTGTTTCCGGCGAGCCAGATCAGCTCGTTCTTCTGGAAGCGCAGCGTCCGCGCGTGATCGAGCTGGTCGCGCAGTTCCTGCTCGTCGATGACCTCGCCCAGCCGCACGGACTTGGTGCGGTTGATCAGGCCGAAGGTCGCCCGCACGTCCGGCGATTTCGCCCGGATCAGCTGCAACATCAGGAACTTGTAAAAGTCCGTATCGAGCAGCGTCCGCACGATCGGGTCGATGCGGAAGCCGTGATTGTACACGCGGGTAGCGATGTCGAGCGACATGGATATGTCCGTAACGGAAGGCGACGCCCGGTCTCGGCCCGGTGCGGGCGGATGATGACGGGGCGTGCGAGAGGCGAGCGAGATCCTTGCGACGTGGCCCGCCAGTGAAGCAGCCCCGGCGTCCTCCCGCAAGTCGGGCGAGAGAGGAAGCCTACGGCGGAGATGAGATTACGTCACTTCCCCCCTGTTTTGCCGCCGATTTTCATTCAGAATTCGTCATGTCGACCGGTGACGGCGCCGCAAATCGCTTCGACGCCCGGCCGGAAGACCGGTTCGCACCGGCGAAACTCAGCGGCAGTATGGAATTTCTCTGATCTTTCCGCCATATATGCCCCGACAACCTCGGCTTCCGGCACCGCTCCGGAAGCGTGATGATCGGAACGTCATGAACGCCCCCTTCGCCAAGATGAACGGCATCGGCAACCGGATCACCGTGCTCGACATGCGCGGCGCCGAAACGCGCCTTGATGCAAGCCAGGCGCGCGCCATCGCCGCCGACCCGCGCACGGAATTCGACCAGCTAATGGTGATCGAGCCGCCGAAGAGCGCCGGCACCGACGCCTTCATGACGATCTTCAACACCGACGGTTCGCTCTCCGGCGCCTGCGGCAACGGCACGCGCTGCGTCGCGCTCGTCCTGAACCGCGAAAGCGGCCGCGAGGCGATCAAGCTCGAAACCTCGGCCGGGCTGCTCGACGTGCGAGCCCGGAACGCCGACGCGATCACCGTCGACATGGGCGAGCCGCGGTTCGGTTGGGCCGAAATCCCGCTTGCCGTGCCGTTCGAGGACACGCGCGCCATCGATCTGAGCTTCGGCCCCGTCGACGCGCCGATCCTGTCGCGCCCGTCGGCCGCCAATATCGGCAATCCGCATGTCATCTACTGGGTCGAGGACGTCGAGGCGATCGACCTCGGCCGCATCGGCCCGATCCTCGAGCGCGACCCAATGTTTCCCGAGCGCGCCAACA
>JAFKJZ010000659.1 GCA_017305815.1 Hyphomicrobiales bacterium | reverse complement strand
TTCGGCTCGGATCCTGAGTTCCAACTCGTTTGCACCACGGGCGCCGAATGGCAAAAGTCGATTATTATGAGTTGCTGGGCGTCGCGCGCGATTGCGACGACAAGGGCCTGAAGGTCGCCTTTCGCAAGCTCGCCATGCAGTATCACCCGGACAAGAACCCGGGCGATCACACTGCCGAGGCCAAGTTCAAGGAAATCAACGAAGCCTACGAGATGCTGAAGGACCCGCAGAAGCGGGCGGCCTATGACCGCTTCGGCCACGCGGCCTTCGAAAACGGCGGCGGCGGCCCCGGCTTCTCCGGCGACTTCTCCGCCTCCATGTCGGACATCTTCGACGACATCTTCGGCGAGTTCATGGGCGGCGGGCGCCGCGGCGGCGGCGGTGGACGCTCCGGCGGCCGCGAGCGCGGCGCGGACCTGCGCTACAACATGGAAATCACGCTCGAAGAAGCCTTCAACGGCAAGACGGCGGAAGTACATGTTCCGACCAAGGTCGCCTGCGACGCCTGCTCTGGCACCGGCGCCAAGCCCGGATCGCACCCCAAGGTCTGCACCACCTGCGACGGCCACGGCCGCGTGCGCGCCGCACAGGGCTTCTTCTCGATCGAGCGCACCTGCCCGACCTGCCAGGGTCGCGGCGAGATCATTTCCGACCCGTGCGACAAATGCGCCGGCTCCGGCCGCAAGACGCAGGAGCGCACGCTCTCGGTCAACATTCCCGCCGGCATCGAGGACGGCACGCGCATCCGCCTGTCCGGCGAGGGCGAGGCCGGGCTGCGCGGTGGACCGGCCGGCGATCTCTACCTGTTCCTGTCGGTCAAGCCCCACAGCCTGTTCCAGCGCGAGGGCGCCGACATCTTCTGCCGCGTGCCGATCTCGCTGACGACGGCGGCGCTCGGTGGCCAGTTCGACGTGCCGACGGTGGATGGCGGCAAGACCCGCGTCAAGGTTCCGGACGGCACCCAGACCGGCAAGCAGTTCCGCCTCAAGGGCAAGGGAATGCCGGTCCTGCGGTCGAGCCAGATGGGCGACATGTACATCCAGGTGGTCGTCGAGACGCCGCGGAACCTGTCGCGCCGCCAGCGCGAACTGCTCGAGGAGTTCGAAAAGGCTTCCTCCGAAGAGACCAATCCGGAATCGGCCGGTTTCTTCGCCCGCATCCGGGACTTTTTCGGCGGCACCTGATCGCTGTGGACTGCCACAGGATTGCCGTGAACCATCGCGCATAGTTCGGTCGGTCAATGATTCGGGTGCTGCATGTCCTCAATCCAGAAGCGGAAGTTCAAGGCGCTTGTGGCGGACGAAGTCCGCTTCTTTCGGAGTTGGATGGGCAAGCCGCTTTCGATGGGCGCCGTCAGCCCGTCCGGCAAGGCGCTGACCCGGCTGATGGCGAGCTTCGTCGATCCCAACGACACGCTGCCCGTCATTGAGCTCGGGCCCGGCACCGGCGTCGTCACCCAGGCCCTGCTGGAGCGGGGCGTGGCGCCGGAGCGGATCGCCTCGATCGAATACAGCGCCGATTTCTGCCGGCTGCTGGAAACGCGCTTTCCGGGCGTTCGGATCATCCAGGGCGACGCCTATGCCTTCGACCCGTCGCTCGCCGGCATCGTCGACGGCCCCGTCAGCGCGGTCATCTCCAGCCTGCCGCTTCTGACCCAGCCGCCGAAGCGGCGCAGTGCCCTGATCAGCGCCGCCTTCGCCCGCCTGAAGCCGGGACAGCCCTTCATCCAGTTCTCCTACGGGCTGAACTCACCCATTCCGCCGGATCCGGATCTCTTCTCCACCTCGCATACCGGCTGGGTGATGAAGAACGTGCCCCCGGCCCGCGTCTGGATCTATCGACGGACGCATTGAGTTCTGCGTCGCCCCGTGGCATTGCCTAACCGCATTCCCCGCCGATGATCGACCGAACCGCCTAGCGGACGGTCCGTCGCGCGAATGTGCTTGCCACGGGGGCGGCCGCCCCTGCTCCGCCTCTTGCCAACCCTGCGTTGTCGCGCGAATTGATCCCTGCGAGCCGCCCCGTCGCGGCGAACCATAAGGCCACGCCCATGCCCCTTCTCGATATCCGCGACCGCCTGATCGTCGGCCTCGACGTCCCCACCGTGGAAGCCGCGGAAGAGATGGTGGCGACGCTCGGCGACACGGTCACCTTCTACAAGGTGGGGCTGCAGCTGACCTTCGCCGGCGGCCTCGCCTTCGCGGAGCGGCTGGTCGACCAGGGCAAGAAGGTCTTCCTCGACGTCAAGCTGCTCGACATCGACAACACGGTCGAACACGCCGTGCAGAACATCGCCAAGCTCGGCATGCATTTCTGCACCATCCACGCCTATCCGCGCGCGATGCGCGCCGCCGTGCAGGGCAAGGGCGCCAGCGACCTGCGCCTGCTCGCCGTGACGGTGCTGACCTCGATGGACGAGAGCGACCTCGCCGCCGCGGGCTATGCCGTCGGGCCGGCCGAACTCGTCGCCCGCCGCGCCGCCGACGCCCGCGCCGCCGGCATGAATGGCATCGTCTGCTCGCCGGAAGAAGCCGGCGCCATGCGCGCCGTCGTCGGCGCCGGCATGGCCATCGTCACCCCCGGCATCCGCCCGGCCGGCAGCATGCTCGGCGACCAGAAGCGGATCGCCACGCCGGCCGCCGCGATCAAAGCCGGCGCCGATCATCTCGTCGTGGCGCGGCCAATCCTCGAGGCCGCCGATCCCCGGGCGGCGGCGAAGGCCATTCTCTCCGAAATCGAGACGGCTTCGGCAATCTAGTCTCCCGCACGGGCGATCTGCCTGCTATATGCGCTTGGAACCCGGGGGATACCTGCCATGACCGATATGGGTCTCGTCATCGTCGGCGCCGCCGGCCGCATGGGCCGGACGCTGATCCGGACCGTCACCGAAACCGAAGGCGTTGTTGTCGCCGGAGCGATCGAGCGCGAGGGATCGCCCTTCCTCGGCCAGGATGCCGGCGTGCTGGCCGGGCTGCCGCCGCTCGGCATCACCGTCACCGACGATCCGCTACCCGTCTTCGCCAAGGCGCAGGGCGTGCTCGACTTCACCAGCCCGGCCGCCACCGTCGGCTTCGCCGAAGTCGCCGCCCAGGCCCGCATCGTCCATGTCGTCGGCACCACCGGCCTGGCGCCGGAAGATCATGCCGCGCTGGACGCGGCGGCGCGCCACGCCGTCATCCTGCAGTCCGGCAACATGAGCCTCGGCGTCAACCTGCTGGCGCAGCTCGTGCGCCAGGCGGCGAAGGCGCTGGACGAGGATTTCGACATCGAGGTGCTGGAAATGCACCATCGCCACAAGGTCGACGCGCCATCCGGCACGGCGCTGATGCTCGGCAAGGCCGCCGCCGAAGGCCGCGACGTCGACCTGAACGACCACGCCGTCCGCGTCCGCGACGGCATCACCGGGCCGCGCCCGCGCGGCGCCATCGGCTTCGCCACCCTGCGCGGCGGCAGCGTCATCGGCGACCATTCGGTGATGCTCTCCGGCGAGGGCGAGATGATCACCCTGTCGCATCACGCCTCGGACCGCGCCCTCTTCGCGCGCGGCGCCGTCAAGGCTGCGCTCTGGGCCCGCGGCCGCAAGCCGGGCCGCTATTCCATGGCCGACGTGCTCGGCTTCACCGACTGACCCCAAAAGGAGCCTTCCGTATGGATCGCCTTCTCGTGCTCGTGCGCCATGGCCAGAGTGACTGGAACCTGAAGAACCTGTTCACCGGCTGGCGCGACCCCGACCTGACCGAACAAGGCGTCGCCGAGGCGTCCGCCGCCGGCAAGCGACTGAAGGCCCTCGACCTTTCCTTCGGCCTCGCCTTCACCTCCGAGCTGACCCGCGCCCAGAATACGCTGAAGCTGATCCTCGGCGAGCTCGGCCAGCCCGACCTGACGACGATCCGCGACCTGGCGCTGAACGAGCGCGACTATGGCGACCTGTCGGGCCTGAACAAGGACGACGCCCGCGCCAAGTGGGGCGAGGAGCAGGTCAAGATCTGGCGCCGCTCCTATGACGTGCCGCCGCCGGGCGGCGAGTCGCTCAAGGATACCGGCGCGCGCGTCTGGCCCTATTACATCTTCAACATCCTGCCGCCGGTGATGCGCGGCGAAAAGGTGCTGGTGGCGGCGCATGGCAATTCGCTGCGCGCGCTGATCATGGCGCTGGAAGGCCTGACGCCTGCCGAGATCCTCGAGCGCGAGCTGGAGACCGGCGTGCCGATCGTCTACCGCCTCAACGCCGACACCACCGTCGCCGAGAAGAAGGTCCTCAAGGGCTGATCCATGGGCCGGCCGGGGCGCGCGTTCGGTATGCGCCGAGCGGAAGTACAGCAAGCCCCTCACCCCAGCCCTCTCCCGCTCGCGGGAGAGGGGG
>JAFKJZ010000658.1 GCA_017305815.1 Hyphomicrobiales bacterium | reverse complement strand
CGGCTTCTGCGCGGAGGCGCCATTGTCGAGATAGACGAGCGGCTTGCCGTAAACCGTCCTCGACAGGATCGGAAAATCCCGCCTTATCGCCTGAACGTCGTAGCCGCCCTGCCCGCTCATGCTGCCTCTTGCCCGCGCGTCGCGAGCCAGTTGCGGGAGATCTCCTCGAACGCGTCGCCGATGGCCTCGTCGCCGAGGCCTTCGATCGCTTCGGCGAGGAACGCCGTCACCAGCAGGGTCTCCGCCTCGGCGCGGGGAATGCCGCGCGACAGCAGGTAGAACAGGATGTCCTCGTCGATCTCGCCGCTGGTCGCGCCATGCGCGCACTGGACGTCATCGGCGAAGATCTCCAGCTCCGGCTTGACGAAGAAGGACGCGTCCTCGGAGAGGAGCAGGCCCTGCGTCATCATCCGGCCATCGGTCTTCTGGGCGTCGGGACGCACGATGATGCGGCCCTGGAACACGCCCTCGGAACGTCCGTCCATCACCGCCTTGAACAGTTCGCGGCTGGCGCCGTTCGGCACGGCGTGGTCGACGCTGAGCGCGATGTCGGCGTGCTGCTTGCCGCGCACCATCGTCGCGCCGAAAAGGCCGGCGCGGGCGTTCTCGCCCGAATAGGTGACGAAGGTCTGCGAGCGCGAGATGGAAGCGCCGATCATCAGGGTCAGGTGATCGAACTCGGTCTCCGTGCCGATGGTGACGGCGAGCGTGCCGAGATGGACGCTGGCGTCGCCTTCCGACTGCAGCTTGGCCCAGACGACCTTGGCGCGGTCGCCGGCAGTCGCCTCGGTGACGATGTTGGCCTGGTAGGCGCTGCCGGCCGGGCCGAGATGCGTCTCCAGCAGGCGAACGGAAGCATCCGCGCCGACCGTGACGAGGTTGCGCACATGCGAGGCGACGGCGGAGGTCGTCACATGGGCGATCTCGATGGCGCGCTCGATGCGCGCGCCGGCCGGAACCTCAATGGCGACGCCGCCGACCATCAGGGCCGAATTCAGCGAGACGACCGCGTCGTTGATGGAGGCGATCTGCTGGCCGACGCGGTTGTCGCCATCGCGCAGGAGGTCGACCAGCGGACGCACGGAGACCCAGTCGAGGCCGGAAAGGTCCGACAGCTCCGGACGGAAGATGCCATCGACCACGCCGAGACGGGCACGGTCGAGACCGGGCAACAGGTCGGCGATGACGACATCCTCGCCGCTCGCGCCGATCGCCAGCGGCGGCACCGTGCGCAGCAGCGCGCGCAGATCGGTATAGCGCCAGGGCTCGGTCCGGCGATGCGGCAGCCCCAGCTTCTGGAAAGCGGCGAAGGCGGCCTCGCGCGCCGCGGCGATCGCGGGCGAACCCGGCAATTGCGTGCGGGCGGCGGCGAATTCCAGCGCCAGCGTCTCTTCGGCCTGTGTGCGCAGGATGCGCGGCTCGGCGTTCATCGATGCCACTCCCCGCTCAGGCCGGCTCGCCGGCGTAGTCGGCATAGCCCTTGGCTTCGAGCTCAAGCGCCAGTTCCGGACCGCCGGTGCGAACGATGCGGCCAGCCGACATCACATGCACCTTGTCGGGCACGATGTGGTCGAGCAGGCGCTGATAATGGGTGATGACGAGCATCGAGCGATCCGGCGAACGGAGCGCGTTGACGCCCTCCGAAACGATGCGCAGCGCGTCGATGTCGAGGCCGGAATCGGTCTCGTCGAGGATCGCCAGCTTCGGCTCCAGAAGCGCCATCTGCAGGATCTCGTTCCGCTTCTTCTCGCCGCCGGAGAAACCGACATTGAGCGGACGGCGGAGCATTTCCTGAGTCACGTTCAGCTTTTCCGCTGCGGTCTTCACGCGGCGCATGAAGTCCGGCGTGGAGAGCTCGTCCTCGCCGCGCGCCTTGCGCTGGGCGTTCAGCGCCGCCTTCAGGAAGGTCATGGTGGCGACGCCGGGGATCTCCAGCGGATACTGGAACGCGAGGAAGACGCCGGCGGCGGCGCGCTCTTCCGGCGCGTTCTCGACGATGTTCTCGCCGTCGAAGATGATCTCGCCCTCGGTGACCTCATAGTCCTCGCGGCCGGAGAGCACGTAGGACAGCGTCGACTTGCCGGAGCCGTTCGGCCCCATGATCGCGTGGACTTCGCCGGTCGGCACGACCAGGTCGACGCCGCGCAGGATCTCCTTGCCGTCGATGGAGGCGTGGAGGTTCTTGATCTCGAGCATTTCGTTGTTCCGTTCAAAGCTTGTGGCTGAACCTCCGGGGGGAGGCCGAAACGCCGTGGCGGCCGGGGTCAGGGTTCAAGCGGAAAACCGCGCCCCTTCCCGACGCCTCAGGCAGTTCGGCCCTTCCCGCCTTGGGGAAGGGCTCAACGCGTGGGGACTAGCCGACCGACCCTTCGAGGCTGATCGAGATCAGCTTCTGGGCCTCGACCGCGAATTCCATCGGCAGCTGCTGGATGACATCCTTGACGAAGCCGTTGACGATCAGCGCCACGGCCTCCTCGGACGAAAGCCCGCGCTGGAGGCAATAGAACAACTGGTCGTCGGCGATCTTCGACGTCGTCGCCTCATGCTCGAAGACGGCGCTCGAATTCTTCGATTCGATGTAGGGCACCGTGTGCGCGCCGCACTTGTCGCCGATCAGGAGGCTGTCGCAATTGGTGAAATTGCGCGCGCCCGTCGCCTTGCGATGCGCCGAGACGAGACCGCGATAGGTGTTGTCCGAGCGACCGGCGGCGATGCCCTTCGAGATGATCCGGCTCTTCGTGTTCTTGCCGAGATGGAGCATCTTGGTGCCGCTGTCGACCTGCTGGTAGCCGTTCGACACCGCGATCGAATAGAACTCGCCCTGGCTGTCGTCGCCGCGCAGGATGCAGGACGGGTACTTCCAGGTGATGGCCGAACCGGTCTCGACCTGCGTCCACGAGATCTTCGAGCGGTCGCCACGGCAATCGCCGCGCTTGGTCACGAAGTTGTAGATGCCGCCCTTGCCGTCCTTGTCGCCCGGATACCAGTTCTGGACCGTCGAGTACTTGATCTCGGCATCATCCAGCGCCACCAGCTCGACGACCGCCGCATGCAGCTGGTTCTCGTCGCGCATCGGCGCCGTGCAGCCCTCGAGATAGGAGACGTAGGCACCCTTCTCGGCGATGATCAGCGTGCGCTCGAACTGGCCGGTATTGCGCTCGTTGATGCGGAAATAGGTCGACAGCTCCATCGGGCAGCGGACGCCCTCGGGGATGTAGACGAAGGAACCATCCGAAAAGACAGCCGAATTCAGCGTCGCGTAGAAGTTGTCGGTAACCGGAACGACCGAGCCGAGATACTTCTTCACGATCTCCGGGTATTCGCGGATCGCCTCGGAGATCGAACAGAAGATGACGCCAGCCTTCTTCAGCTCGTCCTTGAAGGTGGTGACGACCGAGACGGAATCGAACACGGCATCGACCGCGACCTTACGATCGGACGCGCCCTCGACGCCGGCCAGTATCTCGCGCTCGCGCAGCGGGATGCCCAGCTTCTCGTACATGGCGAGCAGTTCGGGATCGACCTCGTCGAGCGACTTCGGACCCGAGGTGCTCTTCGGCGCCGAATAATAATAGAGATCCTCGAAATCGATCTTCGGATACTGGACGCGCGACCAGGTGGGCTCGGTCATGGTCAGCCAGCGCCGATAGGCGTCGAGGCGCCACTCGAGCATCCACTCGGGCTCGTTCTTCTTGGCCGAAATGAAGCGGACGATATCCTCCGAGAGGCCCTTGGGGGCGCGCTCGGATTCGATATCGGTCACGAAACCATATTTGTACTGATCGACGTCGATCTGGCGAACCTGATCGACCGTCTCCTGAATTGCAGGCATTGCCTACTCCATCCACAGCGGTTTCAAGGACCGCGGGTTGAGTGCGTTGTCATGCGGCGCGTGTCACGCCCGGCGCGAGCCGTCTCATGACACGTCCCCAGACCTCCGTAAATCTACGTATGTCGGATTCGGTGGTTTCCCATCCGAAACTGACGCGGATCGCGGATTTCGCATGCGCATCGGGCACGTTCATGGCCTTCATCACATGCGAAACACCGACTTTCCCCGAAGAACACGCCGATCCGGCCGAAACCGCGATCCCTTCGAGATCGAGCGCGATCACCAGCGTTTCCGCCGAGAGACCATCGACGCCGAGAGACAGCGTCTGCGGGAGCCGCTCGGCGCCCCCGCTCAAGAGAATGGCCGGCAGGGCCGCCGTCGCGAGCTGATCGCGCCAGAGGCTCCATTCGGCAAGGCGTTCCAGATCGTCGCGGGCGGATTCCGCCGCGACGCCGAAGCCGGCGATACCAGCCACGTTCTGCGTGCCGGCGCGTCTGTATTTCTCCTGGCCGCCGCCGACGAGCAGCGGCG
>JAFKJZ010000657.1 GCA_017305815.1 Hyphomicrobiales bacterium | reverse complement strand
GCATGCGGGAAGCGGCGCCGGCGCAAGCCTCGAACGACTCCTGCCCCGCATCGGCAATCCAGAATCAAGCCGCCCCCGTTTTGGTTCCCTCCTGCGCGAGTGACACGCCCATTCCTGCCAGTGCCCGGGAGCAGACACAACCGGTCCAGCTGGCTGATGCACCGCCGCTCTCTGGCGAGATGCCAGCTCCGGGCACCTTCCCCGGGGCTGCACAGGCTAACCGCGCCAGGGCCCCAAACGCTCCGTCTCTGACGCAACTTTCGATCAGCCGGACATAAAGAACCGCTGTATCCAGGCACCGTCCTGCCGTGGCCTTGCTGCCGGCCGACGGTTTCCTTGACCTGCTCTGGCCGACACGTTTATTCAGGCCCGGCGCTGGCCGCCCTCATCTTCTGACGAGTTTCCGCCTGCCCGTCTGCCGCAGGCGCATCCGCCCCTTCCGGAGCCCTTCACTGTGCACATTCCGGACCATTCCAAAGGACACGTTTTCATCATGACCAAGAAACGGCGCAGGCCGGTATCGAAAAGGCCGTCCGAGGCCACCACGAACAATCCCCGCCCGCAACCGGGCCCCGGTGCCGGCCTTCACGGCGGGATCGACATAGTCGCGCGTATAGTCGCCGCTGATGTCGGAATAGAGCTTCAGCCCCTTCCAGCCGCGTTCCTGCTTGAACGCCCACAGCCGCTCGATCGGCGAGCGGGCGATCATGGCGAGCGCGACGCGCTGCTCGACGTCCTGCGCCTCGCCATCCCAGGCGCTCATCAGCGAGGTGCACATCGGGCAGGGGCGCTTGCGCTGCGGCCCGTACATGTAGCTGTAGACGACGAGGGTCTGCTTGTCGCCGAACAGACCGGCGAAATCGACCGGCCCCAGTTCGCCATCGAACCGGTAGTCCCTGTCGACGATGCCGCCCGGCGGCAGGTCGCGCCGCAGCGCCGCCACCCGCTCGATCTGGCGACGCAGCTCGATCTCCTCCGCCAGCAGCGCCTGGCGGGCGCGGCGGTATGCGTCGCTTTCATTGCGGACGCGGTGGTCGTTGCGGGCGGCCAGCGCCGTTGCCGGAACGAGGCCTGGCTGCGTGATCTGGTCGTGAGGCATGGTCCATCCCTTTCGCAGGTCTTTCCCCGGCGCCGGCCGAAACGGCCGCGCCTCCCTTGCACAACGAACGAGCCCGGCCCGGATCGACAGCGGCGGCGAAAAAACTATTCGGCCCATTCGCGATCGGTGGTGAAGGCGATGGTGAGCCAGCGATTGTGGCTCTCGTCGCCGATCGCCTCGCCGATCTCGTCGCGGATCCGGTCCCATTCCTCCAGCCGCCGCGCCGGCCCGTCGCGGGCGACGATGAAATAGATCTCGATCTGCTTGGCGCGGCCCACCTTGGCGACATAGGCGCGGTAGCCGAGAAAGCCATGCCGCGCCACCGTCTCCTTCGCCACGCCGTCGACCTGCTCTTTCAGGTCGGGCGGCGTCAGCAGCAGCATGTCGGCAACGGCCTGCCGCACCGTGCCGATCGGGATCGGGATGATGGCGGCGCTGATCACCGCGAGCGCGACCGGATCGATATAGGGCGAGATCCATTCGAGCATCGTGTTCTCGACGCCATAGCCGATGGCGAAGGCGACGAGCAGCGCGCCGCTGATCGCGCCCGACATCACCCAGGAATGGATGTCGAGCTTCAGGAAGTCGGACTGGATTTTCCGGTTGGCGCGCCAGTCGATCGCCGCCATGACGAGGCAGATCAGAAGCGTCGTCGCGGCATAGGCGATGGCGAAGCCGAATTCGAGCTCGCGGCCGCCGCCCTGGATCGAGAGGAGGGCGTTGATCAGCGCGTAGATGGCGACGATGATCAGGATGGTGCCGTTCAACCCGAGCACGATCGGCTCGAGATGCCAGAAGCCCATGGTGAAGCGGTTGCGCAGCTTGCCGGAAAGTGCGTCGCGCTTCGCCGATTGCACGATCAGGTGCGAGACGCCGAGCGCCACCGTCGTCATGCCGGCGTCGGCCAGCGAATAGACGCCGTCGAAGGCGATCGAGAACGAGCCCGAGAGCAGGCCGAACACGATGCCGAACGTCGCGACGAGGAAGGTGACGACGATCGAGGCACGCAGCACGCCCTGCTCGGTCAAATGGCTTCTCCTGCTCCCCGGTCGCCGGATCGCAACCGGAGCGGGAGCTTAGCGATCCCCGGGGCGCGATGCACGCCCGTCCGGCTCAGGCGAGAAAGCCGCGCAGCAGCACATAGAGCCCGACGGTGATCACGACGCCGGCGAAGATCCGGCCGAGCAGCGCCTTGCGGTTGGCGAGCTTGCCGCCGATCGCCGCGCCGCCCAGCCCGCCGGCGAGGCCGCCGAGGATGAAGACGAGCGCCAGCCGCCAGTCGACCAGCCCGCTCGCCGCATAGCTCGACGCCGTCGCCGCGCCGAAGGCGCTGACCGCCACCAGCGAGGTGCCGATGGCGAAGGGGAGCGGCATGCCGGTCGCCAGCATCAGCCCCGGCACGATCAGGAAGCCGCCGCCGATGCCGAAGAAGCCGGAAAGCGCGCCGACGCCGAAGCCGGCCGCGATCAGCCGCGGCAGCAGCCGCCAGGCCGTCGATGCCTGGAGGCGGATGTCGGGATCGCCGGCCGCGCCGCGCCGGCGCAGCATGACGAAGCCGACCGCCACCATCAGCGCGCCGAACAGCATCAGCAGCCTCTCGCCGTCGACCGCCTTGGCGAGTTCCGAGCCGGCGAGCGCGCCGAGGACGCCGGCGGCGGCGAAGACCGCGCCGCAGCGCCACTTCACCCGGCCGGCCCGCCAGTGCGGGAAGAGATTGGCGAAGGCGCTGACGGCGACGGCGACCGTGCCGGTGCCGATCGCGACATGCGGCGAGGCGACGCCGACGCCATAGACCAGGAACGGCACGGCGAGGATGGATCCGCCGCCGCCGACCAGGCCGAGGATGAAGCCGACCACCGAGCCGAAGCCGATGGCGAGCCCGTCTGTGCCATGGATCATCGCCGTTGCCTCATCCCGTGGTGATGGCCGCCGTCGCGGCGGGCCGGTTCCAGGGCGCGTGCCGGAGCAGCCGCGCCATGGCGCAGGTGCCGGTGGCGCCGGCGAACACCAGCCCGGCGCCGACGAAGGCGGAAAGCGCGTAGAAGCCCGGATGCACGAAGGCGCCGAGCGCCGCGCCGGCGACAACCAGGCTGCCGGCCGCGATCTGCACCTGCCGCATCAGTTCGAGCGGCTGGCGCCTGTCGGCGATCGCGGCGTGGCCGGCCTTCTTCCAGGCGTCGAGCCCGCCCTCGATGCGGAAGGCGGGACGGCCGGCGGCGGCGGCGAGCCGCTCGGCATGCGCCGTGGTGCGGGCGCCGGAGCGACAGGTGAAGATGATGGCGCGCTCGTCCGGCAGCGCCAGCGCGGAAAGCGCGCTGAGCGGCCGCGACAAGGCGCCGGCGATCTTCTCGCGGCGATATTCGTCGGCCTCGCGGATATCGACGAGGAGGGCGCCGGCGGCGACGAGTTCGGCCGCCCGGTCAGCGGAGATCGGGGTCAGGGACATGGCTCTTCTTTCTGTTCAGGGGGAGGGGATCAGCCGGCCGGCTTGTCCCGGCAATAGAGGCGGTGCAGCAGCGCCATCATCTCCTCGATGCGCGGATCGGCGATGCGGTACCAGAGCGTCTGGCCGTCGCGGCGGAAGGCGACGATGTCCTCGTCGCGCATGCGCGCCAGATGCTGCGACAGCGCCGACTGGCCGAGGCCGACGGCGTCGGCGAGCGCGCCGACCGTCATCTCGCCATGCTCAACCAGCTTGCAGAGCATCATCAGCCGCTTCTCGTTGCCGAGCGCGCGCAGGAGATCGGCAACCTGAAGCGCATTCGCTTCGAAGGCGGAGAGGTCGAGGAAGACGGCCATTTGTCGGCTCCTTACATTAGCTGTTGCTAAATTAGATATTGCTAATATATATGTCAAGCACCAACCCGATGGAGTTGCCGACATGAAGACCGAAACCCTGAAGTCAGCCCCGGTCGCCGCCAGCGCGCCGGAAATCCGCGCCTTCTTCGACGAACCGACCCATACGATCAGCTATCTCGTCGCCGACCCGGAGACGCGAAAGGCCGCCGTCATCGATCCCGTGCTCGATTATGACGCCGCCTCCGGCACGGTGGACACCCGCTCGGTCGAGGCGATCCTCGCCGCCGCCGCGAAGGCCGGCTACGAAATCGTCTGGGCGCTGGAGACGCATGCCCATGCCGACCATCTCTCCGGCGCCCCCTTCATCAAGGCGCGGACGGGCGCGAAGATCGGCATCGGCGAGCACATCAAGGACGTGCAGCGGATCTTCCGGCCCGTCTTTAACGCCACCGACCTGAAGACCGACGGC
>JAFKJZ010000656.1 GCA_017305815.1 Hyphomicrobiales bacterium | reverse complement strand
GGGTGCGATTCGAGGCCCGGATAGAACACGCGCTTCACCTGCGGGTGCTTCTCCAGGTATTCGGCGAGCTTGCGGGCGTTGGCGCACTGCTTCTCGAGGCGCAGCGCCAGCGTCTGCGCGCCGCGCAGCAGCAGCCAGGCGTTGAACGGTGACAGCGGCGCGCCCAGCTTGTTCAGCGTGTTCCAGCGGACGTCCTCGAGCCAGTCGGCCGGCAGGATGTCCGACTTCAGCGTGATCACGCCGCCGACCGCGTCGTTGTGGCCGCCAATGAACTTGGTCGCGCTCTCGACGACGACGTCGACGCCGAAATCATGCGGGCGGCAGACGGCGGGCGAGGCGAAGGTGTTGTCGCAGATCACGACGATGCCGCGCGCGTGCGCCAGCTCGACGAGGGCCTTCAGCGGCGGCACCTTCATGGTCGGGTTGGCGATCGACTCGACGTAGAGCACCTTGGTCTTCTCGGTGAACGCCGCCTCGACGGCCTTCACATTGGTGCAATCGACCAGATTGACCGAAAGGCCGAAATCCTGCGCGCGATGATCGAAGAACTCGTGCGTGCTGGAATAGGTGGTGAGGTCGGCGACGACATGGTCGCCCGCCTTCAGGATGCCGAACAGCGCATGCGAGATCGCCGCCATGCCCGAGGCGGTGGCGAGGCATGAGGTGCCGCCCGTCAGCTTGGCGACATGCTCCTCGAGCTTGTACTCGGTCGGGTTGCCGCAGCGCGAGTAGATGTTCACTTCCTTGCGCGCGCCCGCCACGATCTGGTCGTAGATGTCGCCGCCATACTGGAAGTTGGCCGACATGTAGATCGGGTAGCTGATCGACTGCGAATGCTCCTCGGGATCGTAGAAGACGGCCTGGCTGGCGAAGTTCAGGTCCGAGAGCGGGGGCTTGGACGACATGGGGAAGCTCCTGGTTATTCCTTCACGGCGCCACCCAAGAGGGCGGACGTGATCTGGCGTTCGAAGAAGACGAAGAGGACCAAGGGGGCGATGGCGGCGATCAGGATCGCGGCCAGCATGACGGGATAGTTGGTGATGTGCTCGCCGACGAAATCCGTCAGGCCAACCGGCAGCGTCTTGCGCGCGGGGCTGTTGATGAACACGACCGGGAACAGGAAGTCGTTCCAGACCCAGATCATGTTGACGACCGCGACCGTGAACATGGCCGGCCAGGCGATCGGCATGGCGATGTGGCGGAAGATCCCGAACTCGCCGGTGCCGTCGAGCCGCGCCGCGTCGAAGAGCTCGCGCGGCAGCGTCACGAAGAAGGCCCGCATGATGAAGATCGAGACCGGGATGTTGAACGCCGCCGTCGGCAGGATGACGCCGAGATGGGTATCGAGCAGGCCGGCCTTGCGCAGCAGCACGACCAGCGGCACCAGCGCGACATAGGCGGGGATCGCCATCGCCGCCATGAGGCTGAGCTCGACGCCGGCCATCCAGCGCGGCTTGTAGACGGCGAGCGCATAGCCGGCGAGCGTCGCGACGATCACGGTGAGGAGGGTCGCGCCGGCCATGATCCAAAGCGAGTTCATCGCATAGGTGCCGAGCGCGCCGCCGCTCCAGGCGCCGACATAGGCGTCGAAGGAGAAGGAGGTCGGCAGCGCCCAGACGGAGCGCATGAACTCCTTGTTGGTCTTCAGCGTGCTGTAGCCCATCCAGACGAACGGGAAGATCACCATCAGCACATGCGCGGTCAGCACCGCCAGCACGACGATGGTGGTCGGCGTGACGCGGCGGACGGGGCCGGAGGCCGGCAGGGTCGAGGCGCGCATTCTCATCGCTCGCTCCCTCCGCGCGCCCGCTTCAGATAGCGGAAGATGACGAAGGCGCCTGCCGCCGTCAGCACCATCTGGGCAAAGCCGATCGTCGCGGCGTAGCCCATCTCGAAGCTGCTGAAGCCGGCCTTGTAGAGATAGGTCGAGACGACCTCGCTGGCATGGTTGGGTCCGCCATTGGTGAGCACGAAGACGAGCGAGAAGGTCTTCAGCGAGCCGATGATGGCGAGCAGCGCATTGGCGCGCACGGCGTCCCAGACCATCGGCACGGTGATCGAGAAGAACTTGGTGAAATGGCCGGCGCCGTCGATTTCGGCCGTCTCGTAGAGGCTTTCGGGCACGTTGCGCACGGCGGCGACGAAGAGCAGCACGTAGAGGCCGAGATAGGTGAAGCTCATCACCACGACGACGGCCGGGAAGGCGGTGGCGGAATCGCCCAGCCAGCCGCGCTGCAGCCAGCCGAGGCCGAGCGCCTTCAGCGACGCGTTCACCAGCCCGAAATAGGGATTGTACAGGAAGCGCCAGAGCAGGCCGATGCAGATCTCGCTGACCATCACCGGCACGAGATAGAAGAACAGGAACAGCCGGCTGACGAAGGGAACGATGCGGACCAGGCAATAGGCGATGAGGAGCGCCAGGAACACCTGCAGCACGATCGCGGTCGCGGCGATCAGGATGTTGCGCCCGAGCGACTTCCAGAAGATCGCGTCGGCGGCGAGGCGCAGGAAATTGTCGAGGCCGACGAAGGCCGGGGCCGAGGCGCCGTCCCAGCGGAAGAAGGAGAGCCAGCCCGCATAGACGATCGGATAGGCGACGAAGACCGCAATCAGGACGAAGGCCGGCAGCAGGAACAGGAGCGCCGCGCGGGTCTGCTCCTTCGGCGCGACGTCGCGCGAGCTCGATGTCATGGGCTGTCCCTGCCGCTTTCCTTGGGTCTTCCTCGGGCTTTCCCCGGAAACGCGCGCGGCGGGGTCACCCCCGCCGCGCGATGTCGAAAAACAGTCGTTACTGGCCGGCCTTGAGCGCGTCCTCGACCTTCTTCGCCGCGTCCTCGGGCTTGACCGAACCGTCGAGCACGCCCTGCAGGCTGGTGTAGTAGGCGTTGGTGGCCTTGGGCGGCATCGCCGTGTCGTAGAACGGGTCAAGATGGCCGGCCGACTTCATCAGGCCGTTGCTGATGCCGTAGAGGACCGGACCGGCGGCCGCCTCGGTGGTCGCGTCCTTGACGGTGACCATCGTCTTGCGCAGCTCGACATACTTGGTCATCACCTCAGGCGAGGTCAGGAAGCGCAGCAGCGTCACCGCGTCGGCCTTGTTGGCGGCCTTCTCGGAGATGCCGAACGCCGCCGCCACGCCGGCGAGCACGTCCGTCTGGTCGCCCTTGCCGCCGGCGACTGCCGGGAAGGCGAAGGAGGCGAGCTCGAAGCCCTCCGGCGCGTCCTTGGAGGCACCGATCTGCCAGGTGCCGTTCAGCAGCATCGCCGCCTGGCCGTTCAGGAAGAGCATGTTGGCTTCCTGGTCGCTCATGCCGTTGAAGCCGATCGGGAAATAGCCCTTCTGGGCGAGATCGGCGACGCGGGCGAAGGCGTCACTGGCCTCGGGGAGCAGCGTCGCGTCGGCGTCCTTGTTGACGAAGGCGGCGACGGCGCCCGAGCCCTTCAGGCGCATCTCGAGATACTGGAACCAGAAGGTGGCCGGCCAGGAATCCTTGTTTCCGAGCGCGAACGGGATCAGGCCCTCGCCCTTGACCTTCTCGGCGAGCGCGACGAGCTCGTCATAGGTCTTGGGGACTTCCCAGCCATGCTCGGTGAACAGCGCCTTGTTGTACCAGAACACGGCGGCGTCGACGTCGACCGGCACGGCGTAGGCCTTGCCGTTCTTCGTGGTCTGGGCGAGCGCGCTCTCGAGGAAGGTGGCGCCCCAGCCATCCTTGGCCAGGTCCTGGTCCAGAGCGTACATCTGGCCGCCATCGACGAACGCGCCGAGGAAGCCGCCCGGGAGCGTGTAGAACACGTCAGGCGGATTGCCGGAGGCCATCGCCGTGTTGAGCTTGGTCTTGTAGGCGGACTGCTCGGCCGGAACGACATCGAGCTTGATGTCGGGATGCGCCTTGGCAAAGGCGTCGAGCGCGAAATTGATGAAGTCGGTCTTGTCCTGCTGGCCGGCATAAGCATGCCAGAAGCTGAGTTCGCCGGCGGACGCCGACGCGGTTCCCAGCATGACGGCCACTCCCATGGCCAGTAGCCCCTTCAGTCGCATTGCGCTTCTCCCGACGGTTTCAAAGGGTGATGTCTTAGTCGTGTCACACTACGCCGGGCGTTTCCAGATCGCCCAGGATCTGGGCATAGGGCGCGAAAACAGGCTGTCGCGACGGAATTGTGCGCGCAGGTTGTGCGACCACGCATGAAACTTAGGCAGACGCTACGGCATGGAGGGAAAAGCCGCCGTCAGCGGGTGATCCGGCTGCCGTTGCGGTCTCGGCGACCGGCCGCGCGGATTCCTGGGGATGTCGCGTTCCGGCAGGTGGAATCAGCACGTCCATCGCTTGCGGAGCGGAAAAGAAAAGGCCCTCCCGCCGGGAGGGCTGATTCTCCCTTGAAACGCT
>JAFKJZ010000655.1 GCA_017305815.1 Hyphomicrobiales bacterium | reverse complement strand
CAAGGACTTTGCGCGCTTCGAGGAGTACGCGGCGGCGTGGCCCCCCGATGTGGGCGACTACCTCCGAGCGCTTGTCCGCAGCATCTCCGTTGCAGGTGACCAGCGATAAGATAGGATCGGTCCCACGCCCCGGCGCCCAACAGAGACGCCGGCTGGAGGAACTCCATGGACGCCGTCATTGCTCCCCGCCTATCCTACAGTCGCGACGATCTCCTGCTGAGCCATCCCTATGCCGAGCCCAATCAGGCCGCCGGATACCGGCTGCATGGCGGCTTCGACGTGGACGGAACCTACATCTCGCCCCGCGTCCTTCATCGCTGGCCGGCGGTGCGTGCGTGGAGCCGGGCTCTGGAGGCCCGTGGCTGGCCACTGATCGACGCGACGACGTCACTCCTCAAGTTCCCGAACTATCCCACCGTGGCGCAGGAACGTCTGCTTCTGCAGAACGGGTTTGGCCAGAGCTTCTGGAACGCCTTGACCACAACAGGCATCGTCGAAGCCCGCGGCCGGGCGCTCATCACATACTCACCACCTGACCTGCGCAAGCTGGTCGTCGAGGATATCGCCGGCACGACGACCGGGCACCTGCATCTCGGTCTGCTCGAAGAGGCCAACCTCGTCAGCAGTCTTCGCCGCGGACGCGAGAAGCTGCATTTCATCAACCCCGTTCCGCTCCAGGAAGTCTACGAGCGGTGGGTCCGGAAGTTCGAGCATCATCGCCTGAGCCTGCTTCATGACCTCAAGAAGGAACTGGAAGGAGAGTAAGATGACCGGTGACACGAAGAGCTTTGTCTATGTGACTTACATCGCCTCGACACCCGAGAAGGTCTTCGAGGCCATCACGCGGCCGGATGTCGCCCGCCGCTACTGGGCACATGAGAACGTCTCCGACTGGCGGCCGGGTTCCCGGTGGGAGCATGTCCGCAACAGCGCGGCGCGCGAGGTCGATATCGCCGGCAAGGTGATCGAGAGCGAGCCGCCGCGGCGGCTGGTGATCAGCTGGTTCGATCCCTCGGCGTCCGAGGATCCCGCCCAGCACAGCCGCGTCACCTTCGAAGTCGTGCCGTATGACGGCATGGTGCGGCTGACCGTGATGCATGACGACCTGCAGGCGGGCAGCCGCATGGAAGCGGGCATTACCCGGGGCTGGCCGATCGTGCTGTCGAGCCTGAAGTCCTTGCTCGAAAGGGGCGAGGGGCTCAATGTCTACGCCAAGCCGAGCGAGGACGCTGGCCAGGCCGCCTGAACCCTTGAGGCGAGGAGCGCGTCGCATGAAGGATCCTTATCGGGGCGGGTGCGCCTGCGGCGCGATCCGCTATGAGACAACGAGCGAGCCGATCGTCCAGCTCCACTGCCAGTGCCGCGACTGTCAGCGGCGAAGCGGCACCGGCCATTCCTCCTACCTGACTTTCGCGCAGCGCTCCGCGATGCGCATCACCGGCGAAGCGACGAGCTGGCGCGTCGCCGGTGAAAGCGGCAACGAGAAGATCCATGCCTTCTGTCCCGTCTGCGGCGCGCCCGTCTACCTGACCTTCGCCGCCATGCCGGAGCTGATCGCCGTTCATGCCGCAAGCCTGGACGACCCCGGCCGGTTCAATCCGGGCTTCGTCACCTATGGCATCCGTGCCCAGCCCTGGGACCGGATGGATCCGGGACTGCGGCGCTTCGACAGGATGCCGCCGGGCTGAGCGCTTCCTTCGCTTTGGCAGAGGCTTGCGCTATAAACCTCATCCAACGATGAGGTTTGCGATGCGCGATGGCGAAACCAGGGTGATGCTGGCGGTCGGCGAAGTGGCCCGGCGCAGCGGCATCGCGGTATCGACGGTGCATTTCTACGAGTCCAAGGGGCTGATCGCCGGCGAGCGGACGCAGGGAAACCAGCGGCGATATCACCGCTCGGTGCTGCGCCGGATCGCCATCATCCGCATCGCCCAGCGCGCCGGCATTCCGCTTGCTGCCGTCAACGAGGCGCTGCGCGACCTGCCGCACGACCACACGCCGAATGCGCGCGACTGGCGGCATTTCACCGAGACGTGGAAGGACATGCTGGAGGAGCGGATCACCGGGCTGATCCAGCTGCGCGACCAGCTCACCAGCTGCATCGGCTGTGGATGCCTGTCGCTGGAGGATTGCCCGCTGCGCAATCCGGACGACGAGCTCGGCAAGCGCGGCGCCGGCCCGCGCCGCCTTCTTCCGGATGAAGAGCTGCTCTCTTGACCTCAACTTTGGTTGAGGTTCTATAAGCCGTGTCGGTCGGCGACGAATCGTCGCCAATGGAGTGCCGACATGAATTTTGATCTGGATGTGCCAGCGCCGAAGGCTGGCGAACTGATGGTGATCGCCCAGCCAAGCGCGCCCGCCGGCTGGGGCGAGCTGCTCTCCGGCAAGAATGCCGTCTACGCGCTGGCTCTCGCCGGCGGCGTGACGCTGCACGCCGTCAACATCTACATCGCCACCACGGTGATGCCGTCGGTGGTCGTCGATATCGGTGGCCTCGATTTCTATGCGTGGGCGACGACGCTGTTCGTCGTGGCCTCCATCCTCG
Organism: Hyphomicrobiales bacterium; assembly: GCA_017305815.1. Taxonomy (GTDB): domain Bacteria; phylum Pseudomonadota; class Alphaproteobacteria; order Rhizobiales; family Kaistiaceae; genus Kaistia; species Kaistia nematophila. The sequence goes on along the minus strand of JAFKJZ010000655.1, from coordinate 1,851 downwards.
GCGCGGCGCTGACCGCCAAGCTGCTGAAGGGCGCGGGCCCGCGCGGCGCCTATGTCGTGGCCTCGCTGCTGTTCGGCGGCGGCACGCTGCTCTGCTCGCTGGCACCCAGCATGCCGGTGATGCTGGTCGGGCGCGGCGTGCAGGGGCTGGGCGGCGGTTTCCTTTATGCGCTCGCCTATGGCCTGACGCGGCTGGTGCTGCCGGAGCGGCTCTGGGGCCGCGCCATCGGCCTGATCTCGGCGATGTTCGGCATCGCCACGCTGATCGGCCCGGCCGTGGGCGGCGTGTTCGCTCAATATGGCGCGTGGCGCGCCGCCTTCTGGTCGCTGATCCCCGTCACCGCCGTCTTCGCTCTCGTCGCCTACGCGACCCTGCCCAGGGCGAGCCGCGACCGGGATGCCGGCACGCCCGTGCCGCTGCTGCAGCTCGTCTTCCTCACTGGCGCGGTGCTGGCTGTCTCGGCGGGCAGCCTCTCTTCGTCGCTGTTCTGGAACCTCGCCGGCCTCGTCGCCGGCATCGGGATGACGGTGCTGATCGCCGCGGCCGAGGGCATGGGCGGCGCTCGCCTGCTGCCGCGCGGCGCCTTCAGCATCGCCACGCCGCTCGGCGCCCTCTACCTCACCATCGCGTTGCTGATGATCGGCATGCAGCCGGAGGTCTTCGTGCCCTACCTGCTGCGGCAGCTGCATGGGCAGTCGCCGATCTGGGCGGGCTATCTGGCGGCGCTGATGGCGCTCGGCTGGACGACGGCGTCGCTCCTGAGCTCGCGCTGGCAGGAGAGCCATGGCGCCTGGCTGGTGGTCGGCGGTCCGGCGCTGGTGGTGACCGGCCTCGCCCTGTTCGCGCTGTTCATGCCCGTCCACAGCGCCGGCGAGATCGCCTATCTGCTGCCGATCTGCCTCGGCCTCGTGCTGGTCGGCTTCGGCATCGGGCTGGCCTGGCCGAACCTGGTGACGCGCGTCTATGGCAGCGTCGGCGAAAGCGAGCAGGGCCTGGCCGCCGGCGGCGTGACGACGGTGCAGCTCTTCTCCATCGCGCTCGGCACCGCCGGCGCCGGCATGGTCGCGAACTTCGCCGGCATCGCCGAGCCCGGCGGCGTGGAGGGCGCGTCGAACGCGGCGCGCTGGCTCGGCGGCGTCTTCGCGCTGGCGCCGCCGCTCTGCGTCGTCGTGGCGGTGCGGGCCGTCCGCCTGACGACCCGGCGGGTGCGCCGGACCGCCTGACCTCCGGCTGCCCGATCGGGAAGGGCCGGCGCTGCGAAAGCGGCGCCGGCCCCTGTCGTTTCCGGCCTTGCTGCACTGCAATGGTTGGGTCGTCCGCGCCGACTGGCTATAAGGCCGCCAACGATCCTTCCAGACGCTGCGGACCCATGATTCGTCTCGACAACATCAGCAAGCAGAACGGCCACCAGATCCTGTTCATCGACGCCTCGATGGGGCTGCAGAAGGGAGAGAAGGTGGGACTGGTCGGGCCGAACGGCGCCGGCAAGACGACGCTCTTCCGGATGATCACCGGCGAGGAGCTGCCGGACGACGGCCAGGTGTCGATCGATCCGGGCGTCACGATCGGCTATTTCAGCCAGGACGTCGGCGAGATGTCGGGCCGCAGCGCCGTGTCGGCCGTGATGGACGGCGCCGGCCCGGTCAGCGAGCTGGCGGCCGAGATGGCCGAGCTCGAGGCCGCCATGGCCGATCCCGACCGGATGGACGAGATGGACGATATCGTTGCCCGCTACGGCGACGTCCAGGGCCGCTTCGAGGAACTGGACGGCTACGCGCTCGAAGGGCGCGCGCGGGAAGTGCTTGCCGGCTTGAGCTTCAGCGAGGAGCGGATGGACGGCGACGTCGGCTC
>JAFKJZ010000654.1 GCA_017305815.1 Hyphomicrobiales bacterium | reverse complement strand
CGATCTCGCGGTCCGCCCCGGCGAGGTCGTGGCGCTGATGGGAGCGAACGGCGCCGGCAAGTCGACGCTGGTCAAGATCCTCTCCGGCTCGATCTCCGCCGATGCCGGCACGATCCTGCTGAATGGCAAGACGGTCTCCTTCGGCTCGCCGGCCGAAGCACAAGCCGCCGGCATCGCCACCGTGCACCAGGCGACCGACCAGGCCGGCGCCGCCGGGCTGACCGTGGCCGAGAACCTGACGCTGAACGAGCTCTGCGGCACCGGCAGCTTCTTCGTCTCGCCGCGCTCGACCCGCAAGCGCGCGAAGGAGATCGCCGCGCTGATCGACCTCGATCTGCCGCTCGACCGCGACTTCATCGACCTGCGCCCGGCCGAACGCCAGCTGATCGCCATCGCCCGCGCGGTCGCCGCCAAGGCATCCGTGCTGATCCTCGACGAGCCGACCTCCAGCCTGTCCTCGACCGAGGCCGAACGGCTGTTCTCGGTGCTGCGCCGCCTGAAGGCGAGCGGCATCGCCATCCTCTACATCTCGCACCGTACCGGCGACCTGGCGGCGATCGCCGATCGCGCCGTCGTGCTGCGCGGCGGCAAGGTCGTCGCCTCCTTCGCCAAGCCGATCGATTTTTCGGCCGCCGTCGCCGCCATGATCGGCCGCACGCTCGACGCCGGTGGCCATGCCGGCTCGGTCTCGACGGCTCCGATCCTCGCCTCCGTCAAGCGGGCGCGCCTGATCCCCGGCTCGCGGCCGTTCGATCTCGACCTCCGCTCGGGCGAGGTGGTGGCGATCACCGGCACGCTCGGCTCCGGCAAGACCCGCCTCTTGCGCGCCCTGTTCGGGCTGGAGCAATTGGCCGAAGGCTCGTTCACGCTCGACGGCAAGCCGTGGCTCTCCAACGGCCCGGCCCGCTCTATCGACCATGGCGTGTTCATGGTCGCCGAGGATCGCTGGGCCTCGTCGCTGCTGCCGCCTGAAATTCCCGGTGCCTCGATTGCCGGCACCATCGCGCTGCCGCATCTGCCGCGCTGGTTCCCGCTAGGCCTGCTGCGCGAGACGCGCGAACGGCTGGTCGCGGCCGACGCCATCGGCCGGCTCGGCATCAAGGCGCGCGGTCCCGACGACACGCTCGACCAGCTTTCCGGCGGCAACCAGCAGAAGGTCGTGCTGGCGCGCTGGCAGGCGGCGCCCTGCCGGCTGCTGCTGCTCGACGAACCTTTCCAGGGCGTCGACGTCGGCGCCCGCGCCGACCTGATCGCGGCGATCCGCAACAGCCAGTCCGGCTCGGCGACCCTGATCGCCACCAGCGACACCGAAGAAGCGCTCGAGGTTGCCGACCGCATCCTTGTCATGCGCGACCACTCCCTCTACGAGGCCGACGGCCGCCATGAATCGCTCGCCGCCATGATCGGCCGCGTCGAGAGCGCCGAGACCCAGGCTGCCGGCACAGGACACCCATGATGACCGACCACGCTGCATCTTCGTCGAAGCCGGCTTCGACCTTCGCCGAAACGGCGCGCAAATACGCGCTGTTCGTGCTGCTGGCGCTGATGCTGGTCGGCTTCTGGTCGGCCCAGCCCGCCTTCATCAATTCGGCCAATCTGTTCTCGATCCTGCAGGCGGTCTCCGTCGTCGCCATCCTCGGCGTCGGCGTCTCGATCACCATGTCGGCCGGCGGCTTCGACCTCTCGGTCGGTAGCGTCGCCGCTTCGTCCGTCATGGCGGCGAGCTACGCCATGGTCGTGCTGCAGTTGAACGCCTTCGAGACGCTCGGCCTCGTGCTGCTGATGGGCGCCTTCATCGGCCTGGTGAACGGCCTGCTGATCGTCCGCGTCGGCGTGCCCGACCTTCTGGCGACCCTCTCGACCATGTTCCTGCTCGCCGGCCTGCAGCTGATCCCGACCGGCGGCCGCTCGATCACCGCCGGCATGATGCTGCCGAACGGCACCACGGCGGCCGGTGCGTATGACCCGGCCTTCCTGATCCTCGGCCGCGCCCGGCTGTTCGACACCGTGCCCTATCCGGTCATCGTCATGGCCATCGTCGCCATCCTCGCCTGGTTCCTGATGGAGCGGACGCGCTGGGGCCGCGTGTTCTACGCGATCGGCGGCAACGAGACCGCCGCTCATCTCGCCGGCGCGCCGACCAAGGCCTACCGCCTCTGGGCCTATGTGCTTTCCGGCACGCTCGCCTCGCTCGGCGGCCTGATCGTCGCCTCGCGCGTCGGCCGCGGCGACGTCTCGGCCGGCAACTCGCTGCTGCTCGACGCCGTCGCCGCCTCGCTGATCGGCTTCGCCGTGCTCGACAAGCGCCGCCCGCATGTGCTCGGCACGGTGCTCGGCGCCATCTTCGTCGGCGTGCTGCTGAACGGCCTCACCATGCTGAACGCGCCCTATTACACGCAGGACTTCGTCAAGGGCGTCGTCCTCGTCGGCGCGCTGGCGCTCACCTTCGGCCTCGGCAAGAAGAAGCGGTAAGAGCGCTTTCGAGCGAAAGAGATGCCGGTCCGCCCGCCCCAGCCATGTCGACCTGTCTCCGGCCACGGGATGACGACGGTGTTGGACGCCTATCGCCTCGAATCCGGCGCCCAGATCCCGGCGCCACCGCCCGGCGGGACTTCAAGCGGCTGAGGGAGGACGGTGCCCGGGCTGGTTTTGACTGCGCCCGAAATACTGGCGCCGCGTCGCCTGCCGGATGCACCGCCAGGCGACCATCGCCGCCCCGCATATCCGGGCTGCGCACCAGAGCGGCCACGCTTCGCGGCGCCGCCCCCCTCCGGGCAATCATCTCCCGCGTCGTGAGCTGGCTCGAAGGCTACCCCCGCCCTCGCCTCAGGCCGCCCTGGCGGCCGCGACGATATCTTCCGGGGTGCGGAAGCTGTGCGGCTCGAGCAGGAAGGTGCGGGCGAGGCGGGCCGCCTTGGTCTCCAGCGGCGCGCGGCGGGCCGGGTCGGCGATACGCTCGAAATCGGCATTGTGGGCGAAGCCAAGAATGCGGCGGATGGTCTTCACCCCGGCATAGCCGACCGCGTCGGCGAAGATCCGGTCGAGGAATGCCTCGCGCCGAGCCGCCAGGACGGCTGCATCCGCCGGGTTGGCGAACATCGTCGCCGGGTAGGCGTCGCCGCGGGCGCTGCTCTCCCAGAGCGCCAGGAAGCGGTGCTTGAACGTGTTCCAGAACACGGGCACCTGGTCGAGCACCCAGTCGGCCTGCGCGCGGCGGTCGTCGCCTGCCGTCGCATGGCCGGGCTGGGCCAGATAGTTCATGACGAGATTGGCCAAGAAGGCGCCGACATCGAAGCCGATCGGCCCGACGAAGGAAAATTCCGGGTCCATGACGCGGGTATCGGTCTCGGTCACCATCACCGAGCCGGTGTGCAGATCGCCATGGATCAGCGCCTGCCCGCTGGTGAGGAAGCGCCAGCCGAAATCGGCGACGGCGCCCTTCAGGGCGGAATCGGCGCGGAAATCGCGCGCCAGGCCGTCCAGCTCCGGGCTGGTCCAGCGATTGCGCGGCGACTGGCTGAGCGGATCGGAGAACACGACCTCGGCCGTGATGCGGATCAGCGAGGTGTTCTTCGCGAAGGCGGCCGTCCACTCGGCCTTTTCCTCGATCGTCGCGCCGAGATCGGAGGTGGCGAAGGTGGAACGGGCGGCGAACTCGCCGACATGCTCGGCGACATGCGGGTAGCGCTTCCCCTCGATCAGGCCGCGCCGCAGGATAATGTGCGGCGACAGGCGCTCCATGACGAAGGCGTAGAGCTCGGGCTGGTAGTGGTAGAAGCGCGGCGCCAGGCCTTCGACATGCGCGCCGACCGCCCGGTAATAGGACTGCTCGAAGAAGGCGCGATCGAGCGGCAGCGGCCAGCTCTCTCCGGCGGCGCGGACATAGGGCAGCGACTGCTTCACGCAGACCGAGCCATCCGGGCCATCGACCAGGAAGACGAGGTTCAGATTGCCGTCGCCGACTTCCTGCACCGTCCAGCCTTCCGGCGCGCCACCGAGCTTCTCGCGCATCGCCGGCAAGCCGTCGAGGAAGCCGCGGACGGAATGGCTGTCGAGGGGGTGGTAACCGGCGGGCACGTCGAGGGACATGGAGGCTGCTCTATCGTTGTCGCGCTGCGTCTTCGGCGCCTGGCGCGGCTGGCAAGAAAGCGGCGCGGGAGCCAGTCCCGCGCCGCGTCGAAATCAATGGCGGTCAGCCCTAGCGCGTCTCGATCGCGCGCGCCAGAGCCGGCTTACGGCGCGTTACTTCGCCGCCGGGATCCAGGCGGCCGTCGCCGCGTCGCTCTTGCCGAAGGCCGGCAGCTTGGCGTCGAGGTCCTCGACCGTCTTGATCGCGTTGGCGCGCAGGTCCTTCTGCGTGATCAGCACCGGCTTGACGACGATGTTGTGGCCCGGA
>JAFKJZ010000653.1 GCA_017305815.1 Hyphomicrobiales bacterium | reverse complement strand
CGGCTCGATCCAGAAGAAGACGGCGAACACCGCCGTCAGCACCGTGGCGAGGACGGCCGGCCCGCGACCAAACAGGGCGGCGCCCAGAAGCACGCCCGGCGCGAACAGGAAATAGGAGAAGCTGTGCCAGGGCCATTGCAGGCGCAGCGCGAAGCACGGCAGCACGAACAGGAGCGTCAGCGCATATTGCGCCGGCGTCGTAAGACGCAGCCCAAATGGAGCCATCAAAGCTGTCCTCCCGGCCGTCCACCAGCCTTCAATCGGCGGCAGCCCAAAGGATGCCTGACAATCGATCTAAACCATGGATCGGACGGCTTTGAAACGGCAATAGCCAGCGTTCCCGCCATTTCGATACGATCTTTCGACATTCCCTGGCCCCGCCCCCGCGGTGCGCCGCCTTATGACCCCGGCGACGGCCGGAGCTAAGCGAGGGGAGATGGCAAAATTGCGCCGGCTGCGCAAACACGGACCGGAAAGCCGGGTCTTTCGCGCGGCGCCTTCGCGCCTTGCCGGCGCGATCATCCGGCAGGCCCCGCCGGCAGAACTCCGCCGGCAAGGCGGCATCGGCGGGCTAGTCGGCGACGCGCGCGAGCGTGCCGAGATGGTTGTCGTCGAGGAACTCGATCATCACCGACTCGGCCCTTCCGTCGGGACCGATCGCGAAGCGGACGGGGCTGGGCGTGTCCGGCATTTCCGCCGTCGGATAAACGAGGAAGCAGTCGCGGTCGAAGTGCGTCAGCCTATAGGACTGCTCGCCCTTCGGCCCGAGCTCCAGCGTCAGAGCCGCGTACTTGTCGCTGATCACGACATCACCGACATAGTCGTTGCGATAGCGCCCGGCATAGGCGGCGAGCGGCAAGGCCGGGCTCGGCGCCGGCTTCGGGGCATAGGTGGCCTTAGCCATGGTGCCCGCCGGACCGAACAGGGCGCCGTACATTCCGTCCCACGCGGCCAGCCAGTCCTGCCGCTGGCGCCCCTCGAACACCCAGTCGAAATAGCTGTCGGCCAACCCTTCCGGCGCGCCGCTTGGAAAGGCGTTGGCGAGGACGACGATGCCGATCGACGATTCCGGATAAAGCTGGACCAGCGTGCGGGCGCCGGCGCTGAAGGCACCGGCATGACCCCAGCTCAGGCCGTGCCGGCCGAATTCGATATTCCAGCCGAGGCCATAGAACGAAGCGTCGCCGGTGACCGGGTTCGTGCCCCGCGCCATCAAGGGCTCGTGCGTCGCGGCGAGCGCCTCGGCGCTGATCAGCCTCTTGCCGCCGATCTGGCCCTTTGCCAGCTCCAGGCGCATCCATTGCGCAAGGTCGCGCGCGCTGGAGCTGACGCCGCCGGCCGGCGCCTGGACGTCGGCGTTGCGCTGCACCCTCGCTTCCCAGCCACTGCCGACATCGACATGCAGCGCCGCGCGATCGGAGCGGGAGATGAAATCGACCGCGCGCGCGCTGGTCGACGCCATGCCGAGCGGCTTGAACAGCCGCGTCTCGGCGACGTCTTCCCAGGCCTGCCCCGTCGGACGGGCCGCCGCGAGCGCGCCCGCGGTCAGGCCGGCGTTGCTGTAGGAATAGCCGGCGCGAAAGCTCGACGATGGCGGCACGAGACGAAGCCGGTGCATCACGGTCTCGCGGTCGAAACCGATCGCCTCCAGGTCGTTGCCGGCGCTGCCCGGCAGGCCGCTGCGATGGGCGAAGAGGTCGCGCACCGTCACCTCGGCGCTCGGATAGGGGTCGTGCAGGCGGAAGGCGGGATCGAGATCCGCGATCCTTGATTCCCAGTCGACGACGCCGGCGCTGACCAGGGCCGCGACGACCGTGGCCGAGACCGGCTTGGAGAGCGAGGCGATCTGGAACACGGTGTCCGGGTCGACGGCGCCGACCTTGCCCATCTCGCGCAGGCCGAAACCCTTCAGGAAGACCACCTGGTCGTTATGCACCACCGCGATGGCAAGGCCCGGAACGCTGCGATCGGCAACCAGTTGCTGCGCCATGGCGTCGAGCCTGGGCAGCGCCGCCATCACCTTGTCGCGGTCGACCGGTTCCGCAGGCGCCGAGCCACAGCTCAAACAGAAGGCGGCAGTGACCGCCGCATATCGCCAGGCCATGACCATGCCGCCCCTCCCGCTACGGCAATCAGTTTGCCAGAGCCCCGCCCAAGAACAAGAGGCAAAAGCGGACCCGGCGCCGCCGCGGCCAAGGCCGGCGCCGCCCGGCGCTGCCCGCCAAAAGAACGGTGACGACGGTGGCCCGACTTGGCTATCGTGGCCGCCAACGAAGCGGCCGGCGCATCAAGCCGTCGCGCCCATACGGGGGAACCATCGCGATGACCAGCAAGACCCTGCTCTATGTCGGCGGCTGCAACCGGCCGACGCCCTATTTCGCCTCGGCCCATGGTCGCGGCATCGCGATCTTCGGCTTCGACGGGGCGACGACGACGCCGCTCGGCGTGCAGGGCGGGATCGAGAACCCGACCTTCCTGACGGCCGCGCCCGATGGCGGCACGCTCTATGCGACGAGCGAAGTGCCGGAGTGGAACGAGGGCCTCGTCAGCGCCTACCGGATCGACCCGGAGACCGGTTCGCTGACCTATCTGAACCGCCAGTCGACTCTCGGCAGCATCACCGCGCATTCGAGCCTCGACCGGGCCGCGCGCTTCGTGCTCGTCGCAAACTACATGGGCATGCCCGAGAGCGAGCGACCGAACCAGTCGGTGGTCGTCTTCCCGCGCCGCGCCGATGGCGACCTCGATCCGGCCACCGCCTCGGCGGCGCATCCGGGCCACGGCCCCGATGCAGGCCGGCAGGACCGCTCGCATGCGCATTGCGTCCAGGCGACGCCGGACAACCGCCACATCGTCGTCAGCGATCTCGGCATCGACCGGCTGGTCAGCTACCGCTTCGACGCCGAAACCGGCGCGATCACCAAGGTCGGCGAGACGGAGCTGCCGCCCGGCTCCGGCCCGCGCCATTTCGCCTTTCATCCGGCAAAGGCCTTCGCCTATGTCGTCAATGAGCTCGCCTCGACCGTCGCCTCGCTTTCCTTCGACGCGGAAAGCGGCGGCTTCACCGTGCTCGATGTCGCGCCGACGCTCGACGACACGACCGGCAATCACTGCTCGGAGATCAAGCTTGGACCGGACGGGCGCTTCCTCTATGTCGCCAATCGCGGTGACGACAGCCTGTCGATCTTCGCGATCGGCGAGGACGGCATCGCCCGGCGGCGCGAGGCGGTGCCCTCGGGCGGCAAGACGCCCCGCCATTTCGCCTTCTCGCCGGACGGGCGCCTCCTCGCCGTCGCCAACCAGGACAGCGACGTCGTTACCCTGTTCGCCGTCGATCCGGCCGATGGCTCGCTGACCCGGCTCGACCGCGACATCGCCGTCGGCACGCCGACCGCGATCTGCTTCGTGACGGTGGGGTAGATCGCGAGGCAGAGAAGCAAGCCGCCGATCGTGGCAGCCGAAACAAGGACGGGATATTGGTCGAACCACATGCCGTGTTATAGCTCTCGCTTCAACGGAGCCGCACGCATGCTCACCTTCCTGCCTTCGCTATCGGTCTTCCTCGCCTATCTGGCCGCTGTCATCGCGCTCACTCTGACGCCGGGGCCGGACATGACGCTGTTTCTCGGCAAGGCGATCGGGCAATCGCGAATGGCGGGCGTCGCCGCCTTCGCCGGTGCCTCGACCGGGCTGGTGGTGCACACGGTGCTGGTCGCGGTCGGCCTCTCGGCGCTGCTCGCCGCCTCGACCACGGCCTTTACCATCCTCAAGGTGGTCGGCGCCGGCTATCTCGTCTATCTCGCCTTCCAGGCGATCCGGCACGGCTCGGCGCTTTCGGTCGGCGGCAAGGGTTCCAGCGATCCGATCGGCAAGGTCTATCTGAAGGGCCTGATGGTCAATCTGCTCAACCCGAAGATCATCGTCTTCTTCGTGACCTTCCTGCCGCAATTCGTGACGCCGACCGACCCGCATGCCGCGGGCAAGCTGCTGTTCCTCGGGCTGATGTTCGTCGTCGTCGCCACACCGATCAGCATCGCGATGATCTGGTCGGCCGGCTCGCTCGCCTCGTTCCTGAAGCGCTCGCCGCGCGCGACCCGCGCCGTCGACTGGCTGTTCGCCAGCGTGATGGGCGCCTTCGCCGTTCGTCTTATTCTGGCTCAGGGGAAGTAGGCGGAGCCGGCGGGCCGGAGACCGCACGCTCCGGGACGGCACGGACGATCGTTCCCGAACCGTGGCCGGCGACGACCCAATAGGCGAAGCCGGCGACCAGTCCGGCGGCCAGCGGCGGCAGGACGGCAAATTCGGTGCTGTTCGCCGAAAGGAAGATCCCGAGCCCGATCGCGCCGCCGAACAGCGACCACAGGATCACCGAGCGCAGCGCGAAGATCTCGGCGATGACGATGCCGACCA
>JAFKJZ010000652.1 GCA_017305815.1 Hyphomicrobiales bacterium | reverse complement strand
CATGCCGAGCGCATGGCGATCGTGCGCGTCTTCCTCGTCTCGGCCGGCGTCGTCGTGCTGCTGTCGATCCTGCTCGCGAGCACCATCGCGGCGCCGCTGCGCCGGCTCGCCGACGCCGCCGACCGTGTCCGACGCGGCGTCACGGCGCGGCCGCAGATCCCCGATTTCTCCAACCGCCGCGACGAGATCGGCCATCTGTCGGTGGCGCTGCGCGAGATGACGGGCGCGCTGTTCAATCGCATCGAGGCGATCGAGAGCTTCGCCGCCGATGTCAGCCATGAACTGAAGAACCCGCTCACCTCGCTCCGCAGCGCCGTCGAGACGCTGCCGCTCGCCAAGACGGCGGCGTCCAAGAAGCGGCTGAACGACATCATCCAGCATGACGTCCGCCGGCTCGACCGCCTCATCAGCGACATCTCCGACGCCTCGCGTCTCGATGCCGAGCTGGCGCGCCAGGACGCGACGCCGATCGACGTCGCCGGCGTGGTCGAGGCGGTCGTCTCGATGGCGCGCGACACCACGCCCCCCGAGGGGCCGCGCATCCTGATCGAGATCGCCGAGGCGGAGGAGACCGACGCCTTCATCGTGCTCGGCCATGACAGCCGCCTGGCGCAGGTCTTCACCAATCTCATCGACAATGCCCGCTCGTTCTGCCGCCAGGATGGCGCCGTGCGCGTGCAGGTGCGCCGCAATGGCAGCTTTGTCGACGTCGTCATCGACGATGACGGGCCGGGCATCCGGGCGGAGCAGATCGACCGGATCTTCGAGCGCTTCTATACGGATCGTCCCGAGCAGGAGGCGTTCGGTCAGAATTCCGGCCTCGGCCTGTCGATCTCCAAGCAGATCGTCGAGGCGCATCGCGGCCGGATCTGGGCCGAGAACCGTTCCAGGGGCAAGTCGAGCAAGGCGGATCGGGCCGAAATCGTCGGCGCGCGCTTCACCGTCCGCCTTCCCGCGGCCGACTCGTGACGGCGGCTCCGGCCACGGTTCATGCCAGCGCCGTCCTCGTCGACGGCGCCGGCGTGCTGATCCGCGGGCCTTCCGGGTGTGGAAAATCGTCGCTGCTTCTCGCCCTGCTGATGGCCGACCGCCAGGCCGGCCGGCTGGTCGCCGACGACCGCGTCATCCTCTCCGTCTCGGACGGGCGACTCTTCGCCGGCGTACCGGAAATTCTCGCCGGGCTTCTGGAGATTCGCGGCCAGGGCCTTGTAACTGTGCCGTATTTGTCGCCGGTTCCGATCGAACTTGTCGTCGATTTCGAAGCGTCCGAGCGCTGTCCGCGTATGCCCGAGGCGGCGGATCGGACGGTTTCGATCCTCGGCGTCGGCCTTCGCCGGCTGGCCCTTCCGCTGGGGCAGGCGGATGGCTGGATCCGCGTCCGGGCCGCATTGGCGTTCCGTTCGGCGATTGTCTAGTATCGTTCTTGTTCGTATGGAGAGCGCCCCGCTTTTTTCTTGCGTTGCGGTAGGGTTCGGTCAAGATGCGGCGCCATGGCCGATCATGACCGGCCGCCGGAACAAAGCGGTCTCGACGTTTTCCAGGGTCCCTTCGGGGCTCGAACTGAGAAAAGCAGGTATTCGAAGGGCATGATCGGGCTCGTCCTTGTAACCCACGGCCAGCTCGCGACCGAATTTCGGGCGGCTTTGGAGCACGTGGTTGGTCGCCAGACGCAGATCGAGACGATCGCGATCGGTCCGGAAGACGACATGGAGCGTCGCCGTCAGGACATTCTGGAGGCCGTGCTCAGCGTCGACGATGGCAGCGGCGTCATTCTTCTGACCGATATGTTTGGCGGCACCCCGTCCAACCTGGCGATCTCGGTCATGGAAGCGGGCCGCGTCGAGGTGATCGCCGGCGTCAACCTGCCGATGCTGATCAAGCTGGCGAGCGTGCGCATCGAAAAGCCGCTCGCCGACGCGGTGGCCGGCGCCCAGGAAGCCGGCCGCAAATACATCAATGTAGCCAGTCAGGTTCTGGCCGGGCATTAGGGTTGCGTAGCATGACCGACATCGACACGACCGAGCTCTATCGCGACCTGCCGATCGTCAACCGCAAGGGACTGCATGCCCGCGCTTCCGCCAAGTTCGTCCAGTGCGCCGACGCCTTCGAGGCGTCGATCACTGTGTCCAAGGATCAGAATACGGTCGGCGGCACCTCGATCATGGGCCTGATGATGCTGGCCGCCGGCATTGGCTCGTCCATCCGCGTCGCCGCTGAGGGGCCGGATGCGGAAGCCGCCCTCGACGCCATCGCGGCGCTGGTGGCCGATCGCTTCGGCGAAGAGGAATAACCCCTCCCTCCGGCTCGGCGAACGGCGCATTGCTGCGCCACATAAAGACATCTTTATATCCTGATTGCTGCCCGGCGTCGTCTCCGCTATAAGCGCGACAAACGCAACGCATGGAGATAGCCAAGATGGTTGCCGCCAACGACTACGCGATCAAGGATATCGGTCTCGCCGATTGGGGCCGCAAGGAACTCGCCATCGCCGAGACCGAAATGCCCGGCCTGATGAGCGTGCGCGCCGAATTCGGCCCTTCGCAGCCGTTGAAGGGCGCCCGGATCGCCGGCTCGCTGCACATGACGATCCAGACCGGCGTGCTGATCGAGACGCTGAAGGCGCTCGGCGCCGATATCCGCTGGGCTTCGTGCAACATCTATTCGACGCAGGACCACGCTGCCGCGGCGATCGCCAAGTCCGGCGTCCCGGTCTTCGCCATCAAGGGCGAGAGCCTCGAGGACTACTGGGAATACACCCACCGCATCTTCGAATGGGCGGATGGCGGCGTTCCCAACATGATCCTCGACGACGGCGGCGATGCCACCGTGCTGGTCCATCTCGGCCTGCGCGCCGAGGGCGGCGACACCGCCTTCCTCGACAAGGCTGAGAACGAGGAAGAGGAAGTCCTCTTCGCCGCGATCAAGAAGCGCCTCGCTACCAAGCCCGGCTGGTACGGTGAGATCGCCCGCTCGATCAAGGGCGTCACCGAGGAGACCACGACCGGCGTGCATCGCCTCTACGAGATGCAGAAGAAGGGCACGCTGCTCTTCCCGGCGATCAACGTCAACGACTCCGTCACCAAGTCGAAGTTCGACAACCTCTATGGCTGCCGTGAATCGCTCGTCGACGGCATCCGCCGCGGCACCGACGTCATGATGTCGGGCAAGGTCGCGATGGTCGCCGGCTTCGGCGACGTCGGCAAGGGCTCGGCCGCTTCGCTGCGCCAGGCCGGCTGCCGCGTGCTCGTCTCCGAAGTCGACCCGATCTGCGCCCTGCAGGCGGCGATGGAAGGCTACGAGGTCACGACGATGGACGACGCCGCCCCGCGCGCCGACATCTTCGTCACCGCCACCGGCAATGTCGACGTCATCACGATCGACCATATGCGCGCCATGAAGGATCGCGCCATCGTCTGCAACATCGGCCACTTCGACAGCGAGATCCAGATTTCGGCGCTGCGCAATCTGAAGTGGAACAATGTGAAGCCGCAGGTCGACGAGGTCGAGTTCGCCGACGGCAAGCGCATCATCCTTCTGTCGGAAGGCCGACTGGTCAATCTCGGCAACGCCACCGGCCATCCGAGCTTCGTGATGTCGGCGTCCTTCACTAACCAGACGCTGGCGCAGATCGAACTCTGGACCAAGCCGGGCCAGTACGAGAAGAAGGTCTACACGCTGCCGAAGCACCTCGACGAGAAGGTGGCGGCGCTGCATCTCGCCAAGATCGGCGTCAAGCTGACGACGCTGAACGAGAAGCAGTCGGCCTATATCGGCGTTTCTCCGGCTGGTCCGTTCAAGCCGGACCACTATCGTTACTGACCGAATAATCCGGCGCTGACGATCCGTCGCAGTCGAGCGCTACCCATCGTGGTTCGAGAGAGGCGTGAGCGCTATATTTTGAGTGCCCATCGCCTTAACTGGCGGTTAACCACGATCATCTGACAATCCAGGGCCATGCGGATCCACCGCATGGCCTTTTTCTCGTCGTCATCGGCTTCACACCGGATTCCCCCTGCCGCTACATTGGGGATGATTCGCATGAGAGCCGGAGTTCGTAGTCGGCGCCGGGACGGGTCGATACATTACTCTGACGGCGGAAGGGCCCTGCCGCATGCTCTGGCATCGCAGGAATATGGATGGAACTCGCGGTGCACGCCGCTGGAGCCTCGTCCGGCCACATCTGCGCCAGACCCTGCTTGCCGCCACCTCCCTGACCGGTCTTGCCCTGTCTGCCGGCGAAGCGCTCGCCGCCGGGCCGGTCGCCGCCACGCTGAATGCCGGCAACACCGCCCTGACGAGCGCGCTGCTCGGAGTCGTCGCCTTCTCCGTCCTCGGCGCCATGGCGCTGATGCGAGCGCGCAACCGGGCGGAAGCCGAGAATGCCGCGCTGAAGCTTCGCCTGGCGGACTTCAAGGC
>JAFKJZ010000651.1 GCA_017305815.1 Hyphomicrobiales bacterium | reverse complement strand
GCGAGCGGCTGTTAGACGACCAGATCTGCAGCATCAGGTTCTGCAGCGCGATCGACAGGCCGAAGCTGGCGATCAGCGAGGGCAGCGGGTCGCTGCCGACGACGCGGTTCAGCACCGCCTTCTGCAGCACCCAGCCCATCAGCACCGCGAGCGGCACCAGGATGATCAGCACCGAGACGGGCGCGAGGCCCCAGGCGGTCGCCATCGAGATGCCGATCAGCGACAGCAGGATGACGAGGTCGCCATGGCTGATGTTGACGATCCGCATGACGCCGAACATCAGCGCCATGCCGAGCGCATATTGGGCATACATGCCGCCCAGCAGGATGCCCTGCACCAATGCGTCAAACCACTCCATGGCCCGCTCCAAAGTAAGCTTTGCTGATTTGGTCGCGCGTGACGTCGCCGGATTTGCCGGTCAGGGTCACGCGCCCTTCCAGCATGCAGTACAGGCGGTCGGAGGCGGACTGGGCGAGGCCCACGTCCTGCTCGACCACGATCACCGCCGTGCCGGTGGCGCGGATCTCCGGCAAGGCGGCGTAGATCTCGCGGATCACCTTGGGCGCGAGGCCGAGGCTGATCTCGTCGCAGAGCAGCACGCGCGGCTGGCAGAGCAGCGCCCGGCCGATGGCGACCATCTGCTGCTGCCCGCCCGACAGGCTCTGCACCTGCGCCCTCGCCTTCTCGGAGAGGATCGGGAACAGCTTGTGCAGCCGCGCCAGCGTCCAGCCGCCCTTGGCGCCGATACGGGCCGCCTGATCCATGGCGACGCGCAGATTGTCCTCGACCGACATGCCGGTGAAGAGGCGGCGGCCTTCCGGCACGATGGCGATGCCCTTCTGCACCATGCGGTCGGTCGCCGTGCCGCCGACGGGCTCGCCGTTCAGCCGCACCATCTCGCGCGCCACGGGCAGGAGCCCCATGATCGAGCGCAGGAAGGTCGACTTGCCGGCCCCGTTGGCGCCGATCAGCGCCACGGCCTCGCCCTCGTGCAGTTCGGTATCGACGCCGTAGAGCGCCTGGAAATCGCCATAGCGGGCGACGAGCCCGTGGGTGGAAAGGACGGCGGTCATACCTCGATCCCCATATAGACGCGCTGGACCTCGGGCAGCGCGATCACCTCGGCCGGCACGCCCTCGGCGATCTTCTCGCCGAAGTTCAGCACCATCAGCCGGTCGGCCACCGCCATCAGCGCGTGCAGCACGTGCTCGATCCACACGATGGTGACGCCGCGGTCGCGGATGCGGCGCACCAGCGCCACCAGCGCCTTCGATTCATCCTCGGTCAGGCCGCCCGCGATCTCGTCCAGAAGCAGGAGCTTCGGATCCGAGGCGAGCGCGCGCGCCAGTTCGAGCCGCTTGCGGTCGAGCAGCGTCAACGCACCGGCGGAGACATTCGCCTTGTCGGCGAGTTCGCACTGGCGCAGCACCTCGGCGCAGAAAGCGTAGCTCTGCTTCTCCGACCGGCCGCCGCCGAAGGCGGCGGCGACCAGCAGGTTCTCGAAGGTGGTCATGCCCGAATAGGGACGCGGGATCTGGTAGGTGCGCCCGACCCCCATCTGACAGCGTCGATAGGGTGGCTCGCCGCGCAGCGCCGTTTCGCCGAGCTGGATCTCGCCGGCCGACACCTTCAGATCGCCGCTGATCATGTTGAACAGCGTCGTCTTGCCGGCGCCGTTCGGGCCGAGGATGCCAAGCACCTCGCCCCGACGGACATCGAAGCTCACCTCGTGCAGGACGCGGGCGGCGCCGAAGGACTTCGACACACCGCGCGCTCTCAGCAGGATTTCCCTGTCCATCACTCCCCCCGCGTCCCGGTTCATGTCACCAGACGATCGCCTGGATCTTCTGCTGCGGCGCGAAGAGCTGATTGACCGTGTTGTCGACGATCTTCAGGTCGTAGGGCCACTTGTCGCCCTTCACCCACTGGCCGCCGAAGATTGGCGTCTTGCAGATGTTCTTGTGCGGCGAGCCATCGAACTTGATGTGGCCGACAAGCGTCTGCAGGTCGGTGGCGACCATCGCGTCCCGGTTGGCCTCGCGGTTCAGCGGGTCGGACGAGCGCTTGAGGATGTCGATGGCGACCTCGAGCAGCGCGTGCGAATAGCCGAGCGGCTGCGTCCACTGGCGCTTCGTGTCGACTTCCCACTGGGCGGCGATGTCGTTGCTGACCTGGCCGGTGAGCGACGACTTGAACGGGAAGGCCGGCGTCCACCAGACTTCCGACGACATGCCGTTGCCGAGCGGTCCCATCGCCTCGACGCCGCCCGGGAACAGGAGCGCCGCCGCGACCGTGATCGCCTTCGGCTTGTAGCCCTGCTGGTTGCACTGGGTGACGAAGGTCTTCAGATCATCCGGATAGGTGATGCCGCCGATGATCTCGCAGCCCTGCTTCTTGAACTCGGAGATCTGGGCCGAGAAATCGTTAGTGCGGGGCTGGAAGTAGCCGGGGACCACGACCTCGTAGCCGGCCTTGCGGGTCGGCGCCGGCAGGCCGTATTCCTCGTTGCCCCAGGTCTCGCCGTCGATGTTCTGCGGGAACAGCATGCCGACCTTCTTGTTGGTCTCGAGCTGGTTCCACAGGCCGACGAAGGTGTTCAGCGCCTCGTCGAGACCCCAGAAGAAGTGGTTGGTCCACTCGAAGGTCTGCTTGCCGCCGCCGCGCGGGAAGACGACGGCCTGCCAGGGCGCGCCGGCGGAGATGCAGGGCGTCTCGTAGAGTTCGGACTGTTCGGCGGCGGGCAGGATGGTGTCGGTCGTCGACGCCGGGACGATCAGGTGCACCTCGTCGTTCAGGATGAGGTTGCCGGTGATTTCGGCCGATTTGTTCGGATTGGACTGGCTGTCGCGTTCGAGGATCTCGATCTCGTAGGTCTTGCCATTGGCCGACTGCAGCTTGCCGCCGAGCAGATCGCGGATCTTCTGGACGGTGTAGCCGTCGGTCTCGCCGAACAGTCCGAGCGGGCCGGTGGCGGGGGTGATGTACCCCATCTTGATCTTGCCGGCAGTCTCGGCGCGGGCATAGCCCGGCAGGGCGAGCGTGCTGACGGCGGCGCTGGCGCCGAGGCCCTTGAGGATAGTCCGGCGGCTCGGCCGCAGGCCCGATTTCACCAGCTTGTTGTAGTAGGTCATTGTCGTTCCCTCCCGTTGATAAGGTATCTCCGGCCCGCCCTCCTCGACGGAACCGGCCTCAGGTCGAAGCGTCAGGTCATGCGGGTCAGCGAGCCGCCGTCGATGACGATGAGCGAGCCCGTGAAGAAGGCGCCGGCCGGCGAAGCGAGCAGCAGCGCCAGCCCCTTGATGTCCTCGACATCGCCGATACGGCCGATCAGCGACTGGCTCTCGAAGGCCGCGCGATCGGCCTTGTTGCGCAACCGGCCGCCGGCAATGTTGGTGATGAACGGCCCCGGCAGGATCGCGTTGACGCGGATGCCGTAGGCGCCGAGTTCCATCGCCATATGCCGGACGAAGTGGTTCACCGCCGCCTTGGCCGGCATGTAGGACGTGCCGACGATGCTCTCGTTGATCAGCGAGGCGATGGACGAGGTGACGATGATCTCGCCGCCGCCCTTCGGCTTCATGTGGCGGACGGCGTTCTTCACGGTCGTGTAGACCGAGGTCAGGTTGAGCGCGATGCCGCGGTCCCACTGCTCGTCGGGCGTGTTCTCGATCGCCCCGTCCGGATTGCGCTCGCCGGTCGGCGTATTGAAGCCGGGCCCCGGATCGATGCCGGCATTGGCGAAGACCGTATCGATACGGCCGTGCCGCTCCGCGACCGCGTCGAAGGCGGCGGCCATCGCCGGGCGATCGCCGACATCCACCACCTGGCCCCAGACGTCCCACCCCTTCGCCGTCATCTCGGCCGCCACCCGCGACAGGCCGTCCGGATCGATGTCGAAGATGCAGACCCTCGCGCCATGCTCGGCCATGATCTCGGCATAGGCCCTTCCGATGCCGCTGGCGCCGCCGGTGACGACCACCGACTTGCCCCTGACATCGAACATCTTTTCCAGTGCGGCCATGAATTCCCTCCCCTTCGTTCCCTGGAAACCTGCGCGCCGACGCTTCCCAGCGCCGGCTTCGCGGTCAGCCCTTCCTGCGCGACAGCACGAAATCGCGGAAATCGCCGCTCGCGACACTATAGGCCCTGACATGCCAGCGCGATCCGGTATCGACCAGCGTGTGTGGTTCGATCACCCGTGGCGCGGCCGGACTGCCCGTCAGCGACCGGTACACCACCTGCAGGCGGCGGCGTCCATGGATCGCACGTGTGATTTGTGCAAGCGTATCGCGCCCGGGCAACCGTACCGGCAGCGGCAAGCCCGCCGTCGGCAAGCCATAGACCCGGTCCGCACCATAGGGGCCGCCGGCCACCGCCAGATTGGCCGCAAACGCCGGCAACGCGACAGCCGGCGACAGATCGGCAA
>JAFKJZ010000650.1 GCA_017305815.1 Hyphomicrobiales bacterium | reverse complement strand
CCTATGGCCGAGCTGCAGCAATTGCTCGACCACCGTCTCGATCGGCTGCATGTGCTCGCTATAGACGACGTCGGCCTCGACCGGGATCTCGCGATCGAGCACCACCACCGGAACGCCCATGCGGCCGATCTCCTCGGTCGTCCCGGTTGCCGTCTCGTCCGACAGCGTCACGATCAGCCCGTCCATCTGGCGCTGGCGGGCGGCCTGCAGGAACTCGATCTCGCGCGCCGGCGAGCGGTTCGACGAAAAGGCGAACAGCATGTAGCCCTCAGGCGCCAGCACGGTCTCCGCACCCTGCGCGACGCGGGCGAACACCTGGTTGGTCATGTCAGGAATCAGGAAGCCGATTGTCATCGTCTGGTTGGTG
Organism: Hyphomicrobiales bacterium; assembly: GCA_017305815.1. Taxonomy (GTDB): domain Bacteria; phylum Pseudomonadota; class Alphaproteobacteria; order Rhizobiales; family Kaistiaceae; genus Kaistia; species Kaistia nematophila. The sequence goes on along the minus strand of JAFKJZ010000650.1, from coordinate 4,078 downwards.
CGCATGGCGCGCGCCGCCGCGTTCGGCTGATAGCCGAGCTCGGCCATCGCCGCCAGCACGCGGGCCCGCGTCTCCGGCGCCACGCGCGGGCTTTCGCTCGCGACCCGCGACACGGTTCCAATCGAGACGCCGGCCGTCGCCGCCACTTCGTGAATGGTCGGCTGGCGTCGGCCACCCGGGAGTTTCCCTGACATAACGTTTACATCCCTACCCTGTCTTCTTGCGGATCAGGGGCATGGATCGGGCGACCCCATGCGCGTTTCCTCGTCCCGACAAGCTGCCATCGCCCCCAAGGACAAGCAAGGAATATCACACCGATTGATGTGAATTGATGGATATCGGATCCACACCCCGGCGCCCGTGTTGACGTTCACACAATCCTGCCATTCTATGGGTCGAATCGCCTGCTCCGGGAGGATGACGCATGACTGCCCCAGGCCGATACGAGGCGTGAGGCGCGGTCAGGCTCGGCAGGCGGGGCCGCGAAAGGGAGAGAGACGATGGATCCATTCAAGCGCCGCCAACTCGGCCGCACCGACGTGATGCTGCCGCAGATCGGCTTCGGCGCCGCGCCGCTCGGCGAGCTGTTCACCAAGGTATCGGACGCCGATGCCGAGACGACGCTGAAATCGGCATGGGACGCGGGCGTCCGCTACTTCGACACCGCGCCCTGGTATGGCCGCGGGCAGAGCGAGCACCGCGTCGGCCGCTTCCTGTACAAGCAGGACCGCAACGAGCTGATCCTCTCGACCAAGGTCGGCCGTATCCTGCGCGCGCCGCTCCGGAAGCCGGACGAGTTCGATACCGGCTTCTGGTCCGGTGGCCTGCATTTCGATCACTATTTCGACTACAGCTATGATGGCGTCATGCGCGCCTATGAGGACAGCCTGCAGCGCCTCGGCATGAACCGTGTCGACACGCTGGTGATCCACGATCTCGACTGGTGGCATCGCGGCTCGGAGACGATGGTGCAGGCCGGCTTCGCCCAGCTCGCCAATGGCGGTTTTCGGGCACTCGCCGATCTCAAGGCTGCCGGCCACATCGGCGCGATCGGCGCCGGCATCAATGAACTCGGCCTGATCCCGCGCTTCCTCGAACTGTTCGACATGGACTTCTTCCTGCTGGCGCTGCGTTACACGCTGGGCGAACAGGAGACGCTGACGGAAGAACTGCCGCTCTGCGTCGAGCGCGGCGTCGGCATCATCATCGGCGGCGTGTTCTCGTCCGGCCTCTACGCCACCGGTCCGGTGCCGGGCGCCAAGTACAATTATTTCGATCCGACGCCGGAGGTGCTGGAGAAGGCCCGCCGCATCGCCGAGGTCTGCCAGCGCCACAACGTGCCGCTACCGGCGGCGGCCCTGCAGTTCCCGCTGCACCATCCGGCCATCACCTCGGTCATTCCAGGCGCCTTCAAGCCGGAACAGGTGACGACCAATCTCGACCTGGTCCGCCTCGACATCCCGACCGATCTCTGGGCTGAACTGAAGCACGAAGGCCTGATCCGCGCCGACGCTCCGACGCCGTAGGGCGTCGCCTGACTCAGGCGGGCTCCCTCTCCCGTTCACGGGACAGGGCTGGGGTGAGGGTCTTCGCGAAGATCCGCCCCACCCCAACGAAGCCAGAAGAAGCAAGCCCCTCACCCTTCCCTCTCCCGCTCGCGGGAGAGGGAAAGCCGGAGCGTCGCCTCAGTAGGTCGGGCGGCCGCCGGAGAGATCGAAGGTGGCGCCGGTGGTGAAGGAGTTTTCCTCCGACGCCAGGAAGCAGATCATCGAGGCGGCTTCCGAAAGCTCCAGCATTCTCCCGCGTGGAATCTTCGCCAGGATATAGGCGATGTGTTCGGGCGACTGGCCCATTGCGCCGGCCGTCTTCGCAATCGCGGGCGTCACGGCATTGACCGAAATGTCCTTGCCCGCCAATTCCTTGCCGAGTGATTTCGTCAGCGCCAGCACCGCCGCCTTGGTGGCGGAATAGGCGACCGCATTGGGATTGCCCTCCTTGCCGGCGATCGAGCTTAGATTGACGATGCGGCCATAGTTCCGCTCGATCATGTGCGGCACCACCGACCGGCAGCAATGGAAGGTGCCGGTCAGGCCGACATGCACGACGTCGATGAAGGCCTCAGGCGGATATTCCCAGGTCGGCATGTTGGGGCCGACGATCGCGGCATTGTTGATCAGGATGTCGATCCGGCCCTGCGCCGCGATCGTCGCCCGCGTCGCGCTTTCGACCGAGGCGAGATCGCCGATGTCGACGACGCGGCCTTCCGCGACATCCGCGCCGAGTTCGGCGACGGTCTTTTCGAGCAGCGCGGCATCGCGGTCCCAGATCGAGACCTTGCCGCCGCCGGCGAGGATGCGCTCGGCGACCTCACGGCCGATGCCCTGGCCGCCGCCGGTGACGACGGCGACGCGATTGTCGAAATCATAACGGTTCATGATGGTCTCCGAAGGTCCGCGCACGGGGATCGGCAAGAAAATGCCCGCGACGGCTTGAGGCGCGTCGCGGGCACGAGGGATCGGCCGAAGGATCAGAAGTTGAAGTCGGCGATGTTGCTCTTGTCGAAGGTGGTCAGGTCGGCCTGCGTCTTGATCACGCTGTCCTTCTCGACGGTCACCTTGCCGAGGCCCGGCACTTCGAACACCGTGCCTGCCTCGTTCTTGATCGAGCCGTTCTTGACGCCGACGGCGAAGTTGGCGGCGAGCAGGCCCTGGTTGTAGGGGCTCCAGAGCTGGAACGCCTCGACCGTGCCGTTTTCGATGAAGCGGCGCATCTGGTTCGGCGTGCCGAGACCGACGACCTTGACCTTGTCGGCCTTCTTGGCCGTCTCGACGACCTGGGCGGCGGCCGCGACGCCGACCGTGGTGGGCGAGATGATGCCCTTCAGGTTCGGGTAGTTGGCGAGCAGCGCCTCGGTCTCGGTGGTCGACTTCTGCGGATCGTCATCGCCGTAAGCGATCGTGACCAGCTTCATCTTGGCGTATTTCGGATCCTTCTCGAGGGTTTCCTTCATCGCAGCGATCCAGACGTTCTGGTCCGGTGCGTCGGTGGTGGCCGAGAGAATGGCGATCTCGCCCTCATAGCCGATCTGCTTGCCGAGCAGTTCGACCTGCGACGGGCCGGTCTTGGTAAAATCGACCGGCAGGATGGCGGCGTCGCGGTGCGCCTCGTTGCCCGGCATGTCGGAATTGACCGACAGGATGATCGTGCCCTTGCCGCGGGCGCGGTCGAACACCTGGTTCAGCGCATCGGGGCTGTTGGGCGAGATAGCGACGACGTTGACGCCGCGCTGGATCTGCGCGGTGACGAACGGGATCTGCGAGGTGGCTTCGGCCGAGGCTGGGGCGACCGTGGTGAAGTCGCAGCCCAGCGTCTTGCAGCCGTCCTCGAAGCCCTTGATGATCGAATCGAAGTACGGATTGCCCGTGTTCTTCGGGATGTAGACGATCGAGACCGGGTCGGCGGCCTGGGCCGCGCCGGACAGAAGCGTCGCACCGAGCGCGACGGCGAGCATCAGGTTTCTTCTCAGCATCTTCAGTTCCTCCCTGTTAGTGCTGTGTCAACTTCCCGTTAGCGCTGGCTACGGGCATAGATCGCGTTGGTCGCGATGATCGAGACGATGAGCAGCAGGCCCATGACGGTGAGCTGCGCATTGATGGCGATGTTGGCGACGGTCATGCCGGTGGCGATGATGACCAGCAGCCAGGCGGCGAGGAACGTTCCGAGGATCGAGCCTCTGCCGCCGAAGATGTAGGTGCCGCCGAGCATGACGATCAGCACCATGGTCAGTTCGCCGCCGGAGGCGAGATCGTAGCGGACCGAGCCGAGGCGCGAAGCGACCATCAGGCCTGCGATCGAGCTCGTGAGCCCCGAGGCGATGAACAGTCCCATCTTGATCCGGCGGACTCGGATGCCGGCATGGATGGCGGCAATCTCGCTGGTGCCGATCTGATAGATCTGGCGGCCGTAGATCGTGATGCCGAGGAACAGGCCGAGCAGGATCGACGCGGCGATGAAAACCAATACCGGCACCGGCACGATGCCGACCATGCGGTAGTCGATGCCGACGAACCATGACGGG
>JAFKJZ010000649.1 GCA_017305815.1 Hyphomicrobiales bacterium | reverse complement strand
CGAGGCGAGGCCGAACAGGGCGGCGGCGTCGCCGTTCCATTCGATGCGGTCGTCGGCCTGCGACCAGCGATAGACGACTTCGCCGATCGTCGAGAGAATGGCCGCCGTCCGATCGGATCCCTGGTGACGCGATTCATGGATCGCCATGCCGCCGTTCACCTCGTTTTCCACTGCGGGCATTCCTTTGCACGAGACGTCTCGATATCGCGGGCCGGACCCGGCACCAGCCGGATCTATTGCGCCGTCGGATCCGCGAGGGGTCTCTCCGTTCGGTGGCGACAACAGCAGCAAATCGCGCAAAAGAAAAGGGCCGGCGCGGCGCCGGCCCTTGAACGTCGATCCGGGGCGGAAAACTCCGCCTGGCGCGCGGCGTGTGCGCCCCCGAAATCAGCCTTCGCTCTTCGGCGTCAGGATCTGGCGACCGCGATACATGCCGGTCTTCAGGTCGATGTGGTGCGGACGGCGCAGCTCGCCCGAGTTCTTGTCCTCGGTGTAGGTCGGCTGGGCCAGGGCGTCGTGCGAACGGCGCATGTTGCGCTTCGACGGCGACGTCTTTCGCTTCGGAACTGCCATTTTACTCTTCCTTCGTCATATGCCGTCGAACCGGCGGCGCGCCGCCCGGCTGGGCATAGCAATCCAATCTGAATGCGGCCTTATACAGAGATCACCGGGCCTTGACCAGTCAGGGCCCGGCAAAAAGATTCAGCCGCGAAACGCGTCATTCTCAGGCCGAAAGGAGGTCGAGCTCCTTGAGGATGGCCGCGCCCATCTCCTTGGTGCCGACCTTCTGCGTGCCCTCGGTATAGATGTCGCCGGTGCGCAGACCCTTGCTCAGCACGCTCGAAATGGCGCGGTCGAGCAGGTCGGCTTCCTCGACCAGGCCGAAGGAGTAGCGCAGCGCCATCGCGAAGGACGCGATCATGGCGATCGGGTTGGAGATGCCCTTGCCGGCGATGTCGGGAGCCGAGCCGTGCACCGGCTCGTACATCGACTTGCGGCGGCCGGTCACCGCGTCGGGGGCTCCGAGGGCGGCCGACGGCAGCATGCCGAGCGAGCCGGTCAGCATCGCCGCGACGTCGGAAAGGATGTCGCCGAACAGGTTGTCGCAGACGATGACGTCATACTGCTTCGGCCGGCGGACGAGCTGCATGGCGCAATTGTCGGCGAGCACATGCTCGAGCGCGACATCAGGATACTCTTCCTTGCCGACCTTGGTGACGACCTGGTTCCAGAGCACGCCGGACTTCATGACGTTGCGCTTCTCGGCCGAGGCGACGCGGCTCGAACGGGTCTTGGCGAGGTCGAAGGCGACGCGGGCGATGCGCTCGATCTCGGAGGTCGTGTAGAGCTGGGTGTCGACGGCGCGCTTCTGGCCGTTCTCCAGCGTGACGATCTCCTTCGGCGAACCGAAATAGACGCCGCCGGTCAGTTCGCGCACGATCAGGATGTCGAGGCCTTCGACCAGCTCGCGCTTCAGCGACGAGGCGTCGGCGAGCGCGGGGTAGCAGATCGCCGGGCGCAGGTTGGCGAACAGCTCCAGATCCTTGCGCAGGCGCAGCAGCGCCGCCTCCGGACGGACGTCGTAGGGGACGCTGTCCCACTTCGGGCCGCCGACCGCGCCGAAGATCACGGCGTCGGATTCCTGCGCCAGCTTCATCGTCGCTTCGGAGATCGCCTTGCCGTGCGCGTCATAGGCAGCGCCGCCGGCCAGGTCCTGCTCGCTCTCGAACGACGCGACGCCCCGTTTGCCGAACCAGTCGATGACCGTCTTCACTTCGGCCATGATTTCGGTGCCGATGCCGTCACCGGGAAGGAGAAGGAGCTTGTAGGTGGTCATGTCGCGGGTTCTCTTGTCGAGCGGGTCTGCGGGCGGGGTCGTTGCGAGCGAGCGATAGCGGCGCGAAAGCCTTGATGCAAGCCGAACCGCACGTCTCGCGGCCGCGAGGGCAGGCGAAGGCCGGTCCCGGCGTCCCGGGATCGGGCCAGTCGGCCCGGCAGCGGCCGGCCGGGAATCAGACCTTCAGGGCCGTGACCTCGATCTCGACCTTCATCTCCGGGCGAATCAGGCCGCACACGGTCATCGTCGCTGCCGGCCGGATATCGCGGAAATGCGCGCCGACGACGAGGAACACCGCGTCGGCGAAGGACGGGTCGGTGACATGATAATGCACGCGCACGACGTCGCGCATCGAGAAGCCGGCTTCCTCCAGCGCCGCGGCGATGGTCGCCATGGCGTTTTCGGTCTGCTCGGCGACGCTGTCGGGCATCGTCATGCTGGAATAGTCGTAGCCGGTCGTGCCGGCGACGAAACACCAGGGGCCCTGGGCCACGGCGCGGGAATAGCCGGCGGCCTTCTCGAAGGGGGATCCGGTAGAAATCAGATGGCGCGTCATCGGTTTCTCCTGGTTGCTGCCGCCCGGGCCGGCTTCCCGCCCGGCGGTCGCCGGTTCGATCGCGGCGACCGATAGAACGCTTCCGTAGGATTGCCAAAATGGGGCATGATGGCAATCGTGCCGCACGGCGCCCGAAAAAAGCGCGCCGCCTCACCCAGCGTCATGCAAAAGACCGTTTTGACCGCGTCGCACAATGGGGTTAGAACCGGTCCAATCTCTCTACCCTAAATGCTTACGTTTACGTAAGCGATTGAGGATGAACGCAATGTCGAATGCCGAGGCGAAGACGGGCCGACCGCTCTCCCCGCACCTTCAAGTCTATCGCTGGCCGATCACGATGACGATGTCGATCCTGCATCGCGTCACCGGCGGCGCCCTGTATTTCGGCACGCTTCTCCTCGCGTGGTGGGTGATCGCGGCGGCGGCCGGTCCCGGTCCCTTCTCGGTCGTGTCCTGGGTGTTCGGGTCCTGGATCGGGCTCCTGGTCCTGTTCGGCTACACCTGGGCGCTGATCCATCACCTGCTCGGCGGTCTTCGTCATTTCGTCTGGGACGTCGGAGCCGGCTTCACCAAGCCGGCGCGCGACAATCTCGCCTGGGCCAACATCATCGGCTCGGTGGCGCTGACGATCCTGATCTGGATCGTGGCGCTGGTCATTCGCTGAGGGGCATCAAGATGCGTACACCGCTCGGCCGCGTTCGCGGGCTCGGTTCCGCCAAGGACGGCACGGATCATTTCTGGCACCAGCGCCTCACCGGCGCGGCGCTCGCCATCCTCACCGTGATCTTCGTCATCCTGGTCATCGTCCTCGCCGGCAAGTCCTATCCGGAAGTCGTCGCGACGCTCGCCAATCCGTTCGTCGCGCTGATCATGATCCTGATGATCGGCACCGGCGTCTGGCACATGAAGCTCGGCATGCAGGCCATCATCGAGGACTATGTGCATGGCGGCCTGAAGATCATCGCCGTCCTCGCCAACACCTTCTTCTCGGTCGCCGTCGGCGCGGCGGCCATCCTCGCCCTTCTCAAGATCAGCTTCGGAGGCTGAAGCCATGGCTGAAGCCAACGCCAGCGTGTCCGTCAACGGCCGCGCCTATTCGTTTGTCGACCACACCTTCGACGTCGTCGTCGTCGGCGCCGGCGGCGCGGGCCTCCGCGCCACGCTCGGCGCCAGCGAGGCCGGCCTGAAGACCGCCTGCATCACCAAGGTGTTCCCGACCCGCTCGCATACGGTCGCCGCCCAGGGCGGCATCTCTGCGGCGCTCGGCAACATGGGCGAGGACGACTGGCGCTTCCATATGTACGACACCGTCAAGGGGTCGGACTGGCTCGGCGACCAGGACGCGATCGAATATCTCGTCCGCAACGCCCCCGCCGCCGTCTACGAGCTCGAGCATTTCGGCGTGCCGTTCTCGCGCACCGAAGAGGGCAAGATCTACCAGCGGCCTTTCGGCGGCATGACCACGAACTTCGGCAAGGGGATCGCCCAGCGCACCTGCGCCGCCGCCGACCGCACCGGCCACGCCATCCTGCACACGCTCTATGGCCAGTCGCTGCGCCATTCGGCCGAGTTCTTCATCGAATACTTCGCCATCGACCTGATCATGGAGGATGGCGCCTGCCGCGGCGTCGTGGCGCTCTGCCTGGAAGACGGCACGCTGCACCGCTTCCGCGCCGCCAAGACCATCCTCGCCACGGGCGGCTATGGCCGCGCCTATTTCTCCGCCACCTCGGCCCATACCTGCACCGGCGACGGCGGCGGCATGGTGCTGCGCGCCGGCCTGCCGCTGCAGGACATGGAATTCGTGCAGTTCCACCCGACCGGCATCTATGGTGCGGGCTGCCTGATCACCGAGGGCGCGCGCGGCGAGGGCGGCTACCTGACCAATTCGGAAGGCGAGCGCTTCATGGAGCGCTATGCCCCCTCGGCCAAGGACCTGGCCTCGCGCGACGTCGTCTCGCGCGCCATGACGATGGAGATCCGCGAGGGTCGCGGCGTCGGCAAGGCGAAGGACCACATCCACCTGCATCTCGACCATCTCGATCCGGCGCT
>JAFKJZ010000648.1 GCA_017305815.1 Hyphomicrobiales bacterium | reverse complement strand
GGCCCTACGCCTGATCCGACCACGCCTCCTCAGCCCGACCTCGCCCGCTGCTGGCTGGCCGAACGCCCGCCGGTGCAGCGGCGCCGTCATCGCCAGGCTTTGCCTGCGCGGGGCCTTCCCCCTCGATCGCCCCGACGCCACGCCGCCGCACGCCACTCGGCGGGGACCCGACGCGACGCGCAGGTCAGCGGCACTTGACAGACATGATTCCGGATTCTAATCACAGGTCATGTGTAACCTGTCATACAGGTAAGGGAGTTTCGGCATGCAGCCTGATCGAGTGAACGGCGGAGGACTGGTCGGCGACGCCATCGGCGCCATCACCCGCCACATCCGCGAAAACGACCTCATGCCGGGGGACAAGCTGCCGTCGGAAGCGACGCTGTCGAAGGAGCTCAACGTTTCCCGCACCGTCGTGCGCGAGGCGTTCCGCTCCCTCGCGGCGATGCGGATCATCGAGCTCGCCACCGGCAAGCGCGCCACCATCTCGCCGATCGACCATGGCGCGATGTCGCTGATCATCGAGCACGGCGTGCACACCGATCAGATCAACGTGCAGCAGATCTACGACGTGCGCCGGACCATCGAGACGCGCATCGTCACCCTCGCCTCGATCCGCCGCAGCGACGCCGAGGCGGCCGAGATCCTGGCCGAGGCGGCGGCTATGCGCGCCTCGATCCACGATCCCGACCAGTTGATGGAGCACGACCTCGCCTTTCACCGGGCGCTGGCCAGGGCATCGAAGAACCCGGTCTTCGCGCTGATCGTCGGCGCGTTCCAGGGCATCGCCCGCCAGACCTGGCCGATCGGCTGGAAGAGCCGCACGAGCCAGGAAGCGCGCGACGCGATGATCGCGACCCACGAGGAGATCGCCCGCGCCGTGGCTGCCGGCGATCCGCAGAAGGCCGTCTCCGCCATGGCCGTCCATTTTGATGAAAGCGTGCGCGCCCTCCTGTCGGCCGGACTGTCCTGAGGATCCCATGAAAATCACTGCCATCGAGACGGTTCGGATCGCCGAACGGCCCAACCTGCTGTGGGTGCAGGTGCATACCGACATGGGCCTCATCGGCCTCGGCGAGACCTTCTTCGGCGCCGCGACGGTCGAGGCGCACATGCATGAATACGTCGCCCCGCGCGTCATCGGCCGCGACCCGCTGGAGATCGACAAGCTCTCGGGCGATCTCGTCGGCTATCTCGGCTTCCGCTCGTCCGGCGCCGAGGTGCGCGGCAATTCCGCCTTCGACATCGCGCTCTGGGACCTGTTCGGCAAGGCGGTCAACCAGCCGATCGCCCAGCTTCTCGGCGGCTTCACCCGGCGCGAGATCCGCACCTACAACACCTGCGCCGGCACCGAATACATCAAGAAGGCCACCGGCCAGACGACGGGCAACTACGACCTCGGCGGCGGCCACAAGGACTATGACGACCTGAACGGCTTCCTGCATCGGGCCGATGAGCTGGCGCACTCCCTGCTCGACGACGGCATCACGGCCATGAAGATCTGGCCGTTCGACATCGCCGCCGAGAAGTCGCGCGGGCAGTACATCTCGCCGGAAGACCTGAAGAAGGCGCTGGTGCCGTTCGAGAAGATCCGCGACGCCGTCGGCGACCGGATGGAAATCATGGTCGAGTTCCATTCGATGTGGCAACTGCTGCCGGCGATGCAGATCGCCAGGGCGCTCGAGCCGTTCGGAACCTTCTGGCACGAAGATCCGATCAAGATGGACAGCCTGTCGAGCCTGTCCCGCTACGCCGCCGTCTCGCCGGCGCCGATCTCCGCGTCGGAAACGCTGGGATCGCGCTGGGGCTTTCGCGATCTGCTGGAAACCGGAGCGGCCGGCATCGTCATGCTCGACCTGAGTTGGTGCGGCGGCCTGTCGGAGGCGCGCAAGATCGCCTCGATGGCCGAGGCCTGGCACCTGCCGGTCGCGCCGCATGACTGCACCGGGCCGGTCGTCCTCTGCGCTTCGACGCATCTGTCGCTGAACGCGCCGAACGCGCTGGTCCAGGAAAGCGTCCGCGCCTTCTACCGCACCTGGTACCGCGACCTCGTCACCGCACTGCCCGAGGTGAAGGACGGCATGATCACCGTGCCGCCGGGACCGGGCCTCGGCATGGAACTGCACCCCGATCTGGAGCGGGCCTACACCGTCACCCGCCAGATCACGGACGCGACGTCTCTCTAGAATTTCAACGCTCGGGAGGAGCAAAATGATGAGACTGAAAGCAACGGCTCTCGCAGTCGCCATGTTGACCACCGCCTCCGGTCTGGCGATGGCGGAAGAAAAGCTCGACATCGTCTTCGCGGTCCACTCGTCAGCCTCGAACACGTTCTGGCAGGCGGCGAAGAAGGGCTATGACGACGCCTGCGCCAAGGTTTCGGCCAATTGCCAGATGCTGTTCACCCAGACCGAGGGCTCGGTGCCGGAACAGCTCGCCAATCTCGAGGCAGCGCTGGCGCAGAAGCCCGCCGCGATCCTGACCTCGATCGTCGACAACAACGCGTTGGACGACGTGATCCAGCGCGCCCGCGACGCCGGCATTGTCGTGATCGGCGTCAACGTCGACGATCTCGAAGGCGCGAAGGGCAATGCGCGCCAGGCCTTTGTCGGCCAGGGCTTCCTCGCCGCCGGCCATTCGCTCGGCCAGGCGCAGGCCGCGAACTTCCCGGCCGAGGGGCCGATCAAGGTGCTGGTCGGCATCTCGGCGCCGGGCCAGAACTGGTCCGAGCAGCGCGGCCAGGGCGTGATCAGCTTCCTCGAGGAGTACAAGGCTTCCTCCGGCCGCGACGTCAGCTGGGAGAAGATCGACAGCGGCACCGACCTCGCCATCACCTCGGACCGCGTCGGCGCCTATCTCGCCGCCCATCCCGACACCACCGCCTATTTCGACACCGGCTTCTGGCATGCCGGCGTCGCCCGCGTCCTCGCCGATCGCGGCGAAGCGCCGGGCAAGGTCCTGCTGGGCGGCTTCGACCTCGTGCCGGAAGCGGTCGAGCAGATGCAGAAGGGCTATATCCAGGTCGAGGTCGACCAGCAGCCTTACATGCAGGGCTTCATGCCCGTCATGATGGTCTACCTCGCCAAGAACTTCGGCCTGGCGCCCGCCAATGTCGACACCGGGCAGGGCATCGTCAAGGCGGCCGACGCCGCCGCCCTCATGGAACTGGCCGCCAAGGGCCTTCGCTAACGCCTGTCCCGACCTGATGCCCCACGGGCGCCCGCGCGGCGCCTGTGGGACCGTGCCCGCTGAAAAGGAACTGCCGCAATGAGACGGCTTCTGAAGATATCGCTGCAAAAGCCAGAACTTGCGGCCGGCCTGCTGCTGATCTGCCTGATCGTGTTCTTCCAGGTCATGTCGCAGGGCGTGTTTCTCGGCGTCGCCAACATGCGCGGCGTGCTGGGCCTGCTGCCGGAAATGGCGCTGGTCGCCATCGGCGTCACCCTCTTGATGATCTGCGGCGAGTTCGACCTCTCGGTCGGCTCGGTCTTCGCGCTGAGCCCGATGACGCTCGCCGTGCTGATGACCATGGGCTGGGGCTTCTGGCCGGCCCTGCTGATCGGCCTGCTGGTCTGCGCGGCCATCGGCCTCGCGAATGGCTGGCTGACGATCCGCTTCGCCATCCCCTCCTTCATCACCACGCTCGGCATGCTGTTCATGGCGCGCTCGCTGACCATCGTCATCTCGGGCGGCTTCCCGCCGCGGCTGAAGACCGACGAGATCCCGATGTGGCTGTTCGTCGAGTTCGTCGGCCCCGGCAACCTGTTCCGCGCCTCGTTCCTCTGGTTCGTCGTCATCGCCATCCTCGTCAGTCTGCTGCTTTCGAGGACCAATTTCGGCAACTGGGTGCGGGCGACGGGTGGCTTCCTGCCGGCGGCCAACGCCATGGGCATCCCCTCGTCGACGGTGAAGATCGCCTGCTTCATGATCTGCTCGGTGCTCGCCGGCCTCGCCGGCACCATCCAGGTGCTGCGCATCGGCTCGCCCCTGCCCTCGATCGGCGAAGGGCTGGAACTGGCCGCGGTCGCCGCCGCCGTCATCGGCGGCACGTCGCTCCTCGGCGGCATCGGCTCGATCATCGGCGGCATCGTCGGCGCTACCCTGATCCGCGTCATCGACAACGGCATGGTGCTGAGCCAGGTCAACGGCAACTGGTTCAAGTTCGCCATCGGCGCCCTGACCATCCTCGCCGTCTTCGGCAATTCGTGGCTGCGCAAGCGCGGCCGCGCCATGAAGGTGGAGACGGCATGATGACCGCGGCACGCGAAGCCAACCACGACCAGCCGATCATCTCGGTCCGCAACCTGCACAAATGGTATTCCGGCGTACACGCCCTGAAGGGCGTCAGCCTGGACTTCAAGCGCAACGAGGCCGTCGGCCTCGTCGGCGACAACGGCGCCGGCAAGTCGACGCTGATCTCCATCCTGGCGGGCCTGCATCCGAAGGACGAGG
>JAFKJZ010000647.1 GCA_017305815.1 Hyphomicrobiales bacterium | reverse complement strand
GAAGAAGCCTTCGGCATGGCCGACCGCCTCGCCGTCATGCGCCATGGCGGCTTCGAGCAGATCGGCGATCCCGCGACGATCTACGATCGGCCGGTCAATGCGTGGACGGCGCTGTTCGTCGGCAGCGCCAACCAGATCCGCGCCACGCTGGGCGAGGGCGGGTCGCTCCTGTCCGATCTCGGCCCGGTGGCGGCCTCCCATGTCGATCCCGCGCTTGCGCCCGGCGACCCGGCGCTGGTGATCGTGCGGCCGGAGGAGACCCGCTTTCTCCGCGCTGCGGCCGATGCGCCCGCCGGCCCCAACCATTTCCCGGCCCGCCTCGTCGACGCCGTTGCGCTCGGCCCGTCGCTGCGGCTGCGCGCCGTCACGGCCGGCGGCCTCGCCTTTGAATCGGTCGAGCGCCGTACCGGCGAGGCGGATGCCGCCGCCGACCTCCGCCCCGGCGAGGCGATCACTGTCCACTTCTCCCCGGCCGCCGCGCGCGCCTATCGCGACGAGCCCGATTCTCCGTCCGTCCTCCTGACAAGGAACCCGTCATGACCAAGCAGCAGCTTCCCAAGGGCTTTTCCAGAGGCGCGGGCTTCAGCCGCCGCTCCGTTCTCGGCCTGCTCGGCGCGGCGCCGGCGGCGCTGGCGCTGCAGTCGGCCTTTCCGGGCCGCGCCCTTGCCGCGGGCGGCGCGCTCAACGTCTATTCCTGGCCGAACTATTTCTCCAACGACAGCCTCGCCAATTACGCGCGCAAGTCGGGCGTGACGCCCAACATCACCTCCTATGATTCCAACGAGACGATGTTCGCCAAGCTGAACAGCCCGGCCGGTGCCGATTTCGACATCGTCATCCCGAGCTCGAGCTGGATCAAGCAGATGGCCGATCGCGGGCTCCTGCAGGAGATCGACCATTCGCGCCTGAACCTCGGCTCGCTCGACCAATCGCTGCTCAACCGCGATTACGACCCCGGCAACAAGTACTCGATCCCGAAGGACTGGGGCGTGCTCGGCGTCGTCTACGATCCGGAAGCGGTCGGCGGCGAGATCAAGACCTGGCAGGACTTCCTTGATGCCGGCGCCAGGCCGGGCGTCAGCGGCAAGGTGCGTCTCTCCGATTCCGGCTGGGAAACCATCGGCATGTCGCTCTGGACGCATGGCAAGGACTGGAACAAGGCGACCGAGGCCGAGATCCGCGCCGCCGGCGAAGAGATCAAGGCCTTCGCCAAGCATGTGAAGACTTTTGCCGGCCTCGACCCGAACCAGATCGCCAATGGCTCGATCGTGCTGGCGCAGACCAACCAGGGCACGGCGCGCGCCGCCATCGGCCTCAATCCGAAGCTGAAGTTCGTCGTCCCCGGCCCGATGAGCGAGCTCTGGGTCGACAATTATGCCATTCCCGCCAAGGCGCCGAACCTCGACCAGGCCTATGACTTCCTGGCCTACCAGCTCGAGCCGGACGTCCAGCTTTCCGAGACACAGTATATCGGCTTCCCGGCGGCGCTCGCCGGCCTGCGCGAGAAGCTGCCGGCCGACACCAAGAACGCCGACCTGATCTTCGGCGGCAAGGATCTCGACTTCTCGAAGCTGACCTCCTTCGTCGTCGATCCGGCGACGATCGGCGTCTATCTGGAGGTCCAGACCGAGATCCAGGCGGCCGCCGGCGGCTGATCATCGGGTTCTGGCTGCAAGCAAGATCCTCACCCAACCCTCTCCCGCAAGCGGGCGAGGGCTTTCGGCCGGCGTGGCGTCGATCGGACGAGGTTTTTCCGCCAGCATGGCGCCAATCGGGCGACGATGTTCCGTCCGCCCCCTCTACCGCTTGCGGGAGAGGGTTGGGGTGAGGGGCTTCTTCGTGACAAGGTTCCCCAAGGAGCCGAGACGAGACAGAGACGGATGACGTTCGGAAGCCAGCCAACCAGTGCGATCGCGGCCCCGTCGGGCGGCGGCCGGGCCTCTCCGAAACGCGCGCCCCCGGCGCGCGCTGCAGACCATTTGTTCGCTGTTATCCCTACCGTCTGGCTCGCCATCTTCTTCCTGGCGCCGCTCGCCTTCACGGTCGTCTATTCGTTTGGAAACTCGCTGTTCGGCGCGGTCGAGCTCGGCTTCACGCTGAAGAACTACCAGACCGCGCTGTCCGGCTTCTATCTCTCGACCTTCCTGCGCACGGTGCAGTTCGCCGTCACCGCCTCGGCGCTCTGCCTCGTCGTCGCCTTTCCCGTCGCCTATTTCATCGCGCGGCGGGCCGGGCGCTTCCGCAACCTGGCGCTGGTGCTGATCCTCATCCCGTATTTCTCGTCCTTCCTGATCCGCGTGATGTCGTGGCAGATCCTGCTGGCGCGCGGCGGCGTGGTCGAAATGGTGCTGAATTTCCTGCATCTGCATTCCGGGCCGCTCGACCTGCTCGATACCAAGACCGCCGTCTTCATCGGCATGGTCTATGCCTATTTGCCGATCGCCGTCGTGCCGCTCTTCGTCGTGCTCGACCGGATCCCCGCGCCGCTGCTGGAGGCCAGCCGCGATCTCGGCGCCAGCCGGTTCCAGACCTTCTGGGCCGTGACGCTGCCGATGGCACGGCCCGGCATCGCCACCGCCGTGCTTCTGACCGCCGTGCCGATGCTGGGCGAGATGGTGATCCCGAAGCTGCTCGGCGGCAGCCGCGGCGTGCTGATGGGGCAGGCGATCTCGTCGCAATATCTGCAATCGCAGAACTATGCCCTCGGCTCGGCCATGGCGGTGCTGGTGCTGATCGCCGTCGCCGTGGTGGTCGCCGGGCTGGCGCGCCTCACCAAGGGCTTTGCCGAGGTGTCGGCATGAGCGTCCGCACGCTGGATGGCGTCGGCCGGCGCGCCACCCATGCCGGGCTGGCGCTCTGGTTCGGGCTCGCCATCCTGTTCCTGTTCGCGCCGCTCGCCGCCTCGATCGTCTATTCGTTCAATCTCGGCGTCGTCGGCAAGCAGACCTCGCAATTCACCGGCTGGACGCTCGAATGGTATCCGGCGGCGTGGAACGACCTGGCGCTGCGCCGCTCGGTCCAGACCAGCCTCTATGTCGCCTTCTGGGCGGCGCTGATCGCGCTCGGCATGGGCGCGTCGCTCGGCTATGCGCTGGTGCGCCATCCGAGCCCGAACGTGCGCAGATGGCTGTCGGGCCTGACCTATATCCTGCTGATCGTGCCGGAGGTGGTCATCGGCGTGTCGCTGCTCCTGTTCTATGCCGTCACCGGCATCCCGCTCGGCGCCGCGACCCTGATCGCCGGCATCACGCCGGCGGCGATCGCCGTGACGGCGCTGATCGTGCGGGCGCGGGCGCTGACGCTCGATCCAAAGCTCGAGGAAGCCGCGGCCGATCTCGGCAGCACGCGGCTGAAGACGCTCTGGTTCATCGTGCTGCCGCAGCTTTTGCCGGCAATCCTCGCCGGCGGGCTGATGTCCTATGCCTTCTGCTTCGACAATCTCGTCGTCGCCGCCTTCCTGACGACGCCGAGCGTGAACACGCTGCCGGTCTATCTCTATGGCAGCCTGCAATATGGCCCGGCGCCCTCCGTCTATGCGGCGGCGACGGTCGTGTTCCTGTTCACGGTCAGCCTGCTCGGCCTGGCGGCGCTCTGCTTCCGGCTGTCGCGGAGTTCGGGGCGGGTGAGATCCGGAGGTGGGCGGTGAGCGTGACGAGCTTTCTTCACCTCTCCCTCAGAGAGGTGAAGGCCAGCTTCCTCCCCCCCGGACGTGGCCACAACAAGAGACCGAAATCGATGACCCAGTTCGCCGCCGAAGACCTGCTCGATCCGCCCGCTTATCCCAATGTCGGCTATGCCGTGCTGGCCGACCGGATCGGCGCGGTGATGCGAAGCTTCGATGATGTCGTCTTCGTGCAGGCGGAAGCCGTCGTGGCGCTGGAGGCGGTGGCCGCCAGCCTCGCCCGGCCGGGACTGCGTGTCCTTAACGTCGTCACCAGCCTGTATGGCGAGTATTTCGCGACCTGGCTGCGCCGGGGCGGCGCGGTAGTCGAGGACGTCGTGGCCGAGCTCGGCCGGCCGGTCGAATTCGCGGCGTTCCAGGCGGCGCTCGATGCCATGGAAAAGGTCGATGTCGTCGTGCTCGTGCATGGCGAGGCGGCGAACGGCGTTCTCAACCCGCTGCCGGAGATCGCGGCCAGCGCCAAGGCGCGGGGCGCGCTGCTGGTGGTCGACGCCGTCGCCTCGATCGGCGCGCACGAATTCGAGGTCCAGACGCTCGGCATCGATATCGCCGTCATCGGGCCGCAGAAGGGACTGGGCGGGCCGGCGGGCCTTTCCGCCATCTCGGTCAGCGAGGCCGCCTGGGCGAAGATCGCCGAGGAGCCGGCGCTGCGGCTTTCGACGCTGTCGCTGCTCGACCTCAAGGAAAAATGGCTGGATGTCGGCGCCGATGCGCTGCCCGGCACGCCGGCGCCGCTGGAATTCTGGGCCCTCAACGCGGCGCTCGACCGGATCGACGCGG
>JAFKJZ010000646.1 GCA_017305815.1 Hyphomicrobiales bacterium | reverse complement strand
CGCTACCAGGCGAAGCGGCGCGCCGTCGACATCGCTCTGACCCGACGCCAGCAGATCGGCGAAACGGGCGTAGATCCGCTCATATTCCTCGCTCGGCGCCTCGACGGCGAGCTTGCCGTCGACGTCGAGCGCCGCGCCGCCCTTGTAGAGACGCAGCTTCCTGCCATTGGCGGTCTCGATCGTCATGTGCCACTTCTCGTCGCCCTGCTCGCGCCAGTCAAAATCGGCGGTCAGCGCCGGCTGCGACGCCACGGCGCTGCCGAAGACGAGCTTGGCGGCGATCGGCGTCTGCCGGTTTTCCGGATAGGTCAGGGTCGCCGATTTTACGAAGGGGGCGAAGGGCAGGATCTTGACGAAGATCGAGAGCGCGTTGATGCCGGGATCGAAGACGCCGAAACCGCCGGGCTCGAACACCCAGTCCTGGCCAGGGTGCCACTTCTTGACGTCCTCGCGCCACTCGATCTTGACCGAGCCGACGCCATGGGTCGCGAGCAGCGCCTTCGCCTCGTCGACGGCCGGGTTGAACTGCGAATGCCAGGTGGCGAACAGAACCTTGCCCTGCGCCTTTGCGAACGCCTTCAGATCCTCGAATTCGGCCATGGTGGCCGCCGGTGGCTTTTCGAGCAGCACATGCTTGCCGGCGGCGAGCGCCTCACGGGCGATGGCGTGGCGCACGTCCGGCGGCGTGTTGACCGAGACGATGCCGATCTCCGGCATCGCCGCATAAAGTTCCGCCGCCGTCTTGAAACTCGGCACGCCGTTATGGCTGAGCCCGCGCTGGCTGACGACCGCCGCGACCTCGAAATCGGCGCCCTTGTCGATCACCGGCAGATGCTGGTCCTGCGTGATCTTGCCGAGCCCGATGATCGCGATTTTATGCTTGGCCATGTATTTCCGCCCTAGTGGTCTTGTTGGCTGTTGAACCGGTTATCCGCGATCTAACACGATGCGGCAGCGGACCGCAAAAGGACCCGCCCGGCGGCGAGTTCAGAGAACCTTGCCTGCCCCTTCGGCATCGAGATGCCGAATGAAGATCGCAAGATTGTGCGGGCCGACGCCGCGCTCCACTTCTGTCCAGCCGCGACGGGCGTAGTAGGCGCTCTTTTCCGGCACGGCGCAGAGATAGATGCGATCGAAGCCGAGCGCGCGCGCTTCGTCGACGATCCGCTTGGACAGCGCCTCGCCCATGCCCTGCATGCGCTCTTCCGGCTCGACCCAGAGCGCAGCCAGCCAGGGCGTGTATTGCGGCCGTTCCTCGACGTCGCTGTCGATCAGGATGGCTGAGCCGACGAAATCATCGCCCCGATGCGCGACGACGCCGAGCGGCACGGCATCGGTCTTGAACTCGCGCAGATGGCCAAGCAGCGTCGCGAGCGGTTCGCCAGCCTCGCGCCACCAGGCGTGCCACATGCGGTCGGCGACGGTGCCGATGAATTCCGGCCGCGCGGCGAGATTGGAGAAGGTTACGTCGGTCACTGGAACTGCGCCCTCAAGTCCACGGTATCGCGCACGCCTATATCGTCGAAATGAGCCTGAAGCCATTCCCCGGCCGCCTCGCGGCCCGCGGCATGGAGTTCCTCGAAGAAGGCGCGCGACGTATCGAACTTGGTCGAGGCGCTGAAATTCTCCAGGGCTTTGCCGGCGTCGACGCGATGGACTCGGCTGCGACGATAGACGCCGGGATCGAGCCGGCCCTGGTCGAGCATCCGGTTGACGAAGTCGATGGCTCGGAATTCGCGCAGCAGCGAGGCGTTGAACGTGATCTCGCTCATCCGCTCGAGGATCTCCTTGGCCGAGGTCGGCACCGTTGTACGCTCGATCGGGTTGATCTGGACGAGCGGGGTTTCCCGTGAAACCGCCGTCCCAATAAGGCTCGCCATCGACCTCGACGGTCTGGAACAGATAGGGCAGGCAGGCCGAGGCCATCACGGCATCGGCAGTGATGGCGCCATCTGAAAACACCTTGATCTTGCCGGTCTTTACCGCCGTCGCGGAGATGAACAGCCTTGGCGCGGCGCAGGCGCGGACCCGCTCGAAATCCACCATCTCGACGACGATCTCGCGCAGCGGGTTGATGTTCATCGGGTTGAAGCCATAGGGCGACGAGAAATTCGTCATAGCCTCGATCATGCGGAAGGGCTGCATCGCTGGCATCCGCCACGCCCCCATCCAGGCGCCGATGAAATCGCGCGCCGAGGCGCCGGCCCGGCCTGCGGCACTGACCCGCATCCAGAACTCGTGCAGGCGGGCGCGCGCGCCCGCCGCGCCATCACGCGCCATTCCGTCGGCGAGCGCCACGGCGTTCAGCGCGCCGGCGCTGGTGCCGGAAATGCCCTCGAAGCGGAGCCGGCCATCCTCGAGCAGCCTGTCGAGCACGCCCCAGGTGAAGGCGCCATGGGCGCCGCCACCCTGCAGGCCGAGATTGATCGTCTTCCGCCCCGTGGCCGGCGTGCTCATGCCGCCGTCCAGCCGCCGTCGATCGACTGCAGCGAACCGGTGATCGAGCGGGCGGCCTCCGTCGTCAGGAACAGCGCCAGCGCCGCCACCTCCTCGACCTTCACGAACTCCTTGGTCGGCTGCGCCGCGAGGATGACGTCCTTCTTCACCTGCTCCTCGGTCATGCCGCGCGCCACCGCGGTCGCCGGAATCTGCTTCTCCACGAGCGGCGTCCAGACATAGCCTGGGCAGATGGCGTTGACGGTGATGCCGTGCTCGGCGGTCTCCAGCGCCACCGTCTTGGTGACGCCGGCGATGCCGTGCTTCGCCGCGACATAGGCGACCTTGAAGGGCGAGGCGACCAGCGCATGCGCCGAGGCGGTCGAGATGATGCGACCCCATCCCTTCCGCCGCATCGCCGGCAAGGCGAGGCGGATGGCGTGGAAGGCGGCGGACAGGTTCAGGGCGATGATCAGGTTCCATTTGTCGATCGGAAACTCGTCGATCGGCGCGACATGCTGGACGCCGGCATTGTTGACCAGCACGTCGACGGCGCCGAATTCCTTCTCGACATCGCCGATCATCGCCGCGATCTCGTCCTCGCGGGTCATGTCGGCGGCGGAGTAGCGGACCTCGACGCCGAACTCGGCCGCGAGGTCTGCGCGCAGCTTCTCGATCGCCACCGCATCGCCGAAACCGTTCAGCACCAGATGCGCGCCGGCGCCGGCCATGGCCCGCGCCATGCCGAGGCCGATGCCGGATGTCGATCCTGTCACCAGCGCGACCTTGTCCTTGAGGTGACCGTCCTTCGCCATGAATTCGTCTCCGGGATGAATGATAAGGGGTGAGAACCGACCCAATCGACCATATATTGCAGCGCAACAGCAAGGGAAGGCGGCGCCGATGTCGCGCCCCGCTCGGTCTTGCAGGCGATCCGTGCTAGAACGCGGCGCAGCGGACCCGCAACGGCTGCCTTGGGCCATGCGCATGAGGATTGGATGACGAGCGGAGCAAAGCACGGAACCGGCGAGATCATGCTCGAACACCGCGACCATGACCACGACCATTGCGCGCGCGATGCGATCGCCCATGCCGAGGCGATCTCCGCCGCCGAGGGACTGCGCTTCACCGAGCAGCGCCGCAAGGTTCTGGCGGCGCTCGCCGAAAGCCACGTTCCCGCCAGCGCCTATGAGGTGATCGACCGCCTTGCCGCCGACGGTCCGCGCCCGGCGCCGGTCTCCGTCTACCGGGCGCTGGAGTTCCTGGTCGAGCACGGCTTCGCGCACCGGATCGAGAGCCGCAACGCCTATATCGCCTGCTCGCGCGGGCCGGAGGGGCACGACAAGCCCGGCCATGGCGCGGCGACCGTGTTCCTGCTCTGCGAGAACTGCGGGGCCGCCGGCGAGGCGTCCTCCGCCGCGCTGACCGAAGCGCTCGCTGCCGTGACGCAGGCGGCCGGCTTCGCGCCGAGCGCCCCGATCATCGAAATCCGCGGCCTCTGCGCCCGCTGCCGCAAGGCGGGGTAGCGCAATGTCGCGGCACGGGCTGATGTCTCGCGATATCGCGCCCCTTCACCTCTCCCTGAGGGAGACGTCGACGACGAAGTCGGCGGGTGAGGGCTTACGCCCTCTCCGGAAACGCCGTAAACCCTCAACCGGCCCTGTCGGGCCGACCTCTCCCTCGGGGAGAGGTGAAAGTCATGACTGAGCCCGCCATGAACGCTCCCGCCGATCTGCCCTCCGAATCCCTCGCCGGTCCGCTTGCGCGCCGACGCGCCGTATCCGTCCGCGTCGGCAAGGTGCGCGTCGGCGGCGATGCGCCGGTCGTCGTGCAGTCGATGACCAACACCGACACCGCCGACATCGACGCGACGGTGGCGCAGGTCGCGGCGCTCGCCCGCGCCGGCTCGGAACTGGTCCGCATCACCGTCGACCGCGACGAGGCGGCGGCGGCCGTGCCCTTCATCAAGGAAAAGCTTCTCGCCAGGCGGATCAACGTGCCGCTCATCGGCGACTTCCACTATATCGGCCACAAGCTCCTGACCGATCACCCGGCCTGCGCCGAGGCGCTCGACAAATACCGCATCAATCCCGGCAATGTCGGCTTCGGCGAGAAGCGCGACCGCCAGTTCGCGACCCTGATCGAGCTCGCGATCCGGTACGACAAGCCGGTGCGCATCGGCGTCAACTGGGGCTCGCTCGACCAGGACCTTTTGACCCGGCTGATGGACGAGAACGCTGCCTCCGCCACGCCGATCTCCGCCGCGGCCGTGATGCGCGAGGCGATCTGCCAGTCGGCCATCCTGTCGGCCAAGCTCGCCGAGTCGATCGGCCTGCCGCGCGACAAGATCATCCTGTCGGCCAAGGTCTCGAACGTGCAGGACCTTATCGCCGTCTATCGCGATCTCGCCCGCCGCTCCGACCATTGCCTGCATCTCGGCCTGACCGAGGCCGGCATGGGCACCAAGGGCATCGTCGCCTCCTCGGCCGCCATGGGCATTCTGCTGCAGGAAGGCATCGGCGACACCATCCGCGTCTCGCTGACGCCGGAGCCGAACGGCGACCGCACGCGCGAGGTGCAGGTGGCGCAGGAACTGCTGCAGACCATGGGGTTCCGTGCCTTCCTGCCGATCGTCGCCGCCTGCCCCGGCTGCGGCCGCACGACCTCGACCGTGTTCCAGGAACTGGCGAGCCGCATCCAGGAAGACATCCGCACCTCGATGCCAGTCTGGCGCGAGCGTTATCCGGGCGTCGAGGCGCTGAAGGTCGCGGTGATGGGCTGCATCGTCAACGGCCCCGGTGAATCGAAGCATGCCGACATCGGCATCTCGCTCCCCGGCACCGGCGAGACGCCGGCGGCCCCGGTCTTCATCGACGGCAAGAAGGCGGTGACCTTGCGCGGCCCGCAGATCGCCGACGACTTCCGCAAGCTGGTCGACGACTACATCGAAAAGCGGTTTGGGATTGGCCACAAGGCGGAGTCGCCGGAAGCGGCGGAGTAGGCCGAAGCTGGCGCCATAGCCACGCGTCATTTTCTCCCCGTTTACGGGTGCTTCCGTAACGACTAGATCTTTGTCATCCGCTGGTTCTGACGAGGATCGATCGTGGTCAACATTCTGCCGATGCGCCTGTTGTTTGCCCTCGCCATTCTGGCCGCCCCGAGCGTGGCGCTGGCGCGGCCGCTCGACGGATCGGTCACCTATCGCGAGCGCATCGCCCTCGACCCGAAAGTGGCCGTCACCGTCAGCCTGGTCGATGTCTCGCATGCCGACCGGCCGGCCAAGCTGATCGCCAAGCAGCGCATTCGCCCGCGCGGCCGCCAGGTGCCGATCGATTTCCGCCTTCACTACGCGCCCGCCAAGATCAAGCCGGGCCACCGCTACCAGTTGCAGGCCCGGATCGACCTCGGCGACGACCTGCTGTTCATCAACAAGGAGGCCGTTCCTGTCGACCCCTTCGCCACCAAGGGACCGGTGACGATCCTGGTGCAGCGGATGGCCGACAAGGACGCACCCGCCAAGGTGCAGGTCAAGGATAAGGTCGCGGCGCCGTCCGGCCCCGCAGCCCCGCTGAAGGGCACGGAATGGCTGGCCGAGGACATCGGCGGCAGCAGCGTGCTCGACATCGTGCAGTCGACGCTGGTGATCGAGGGCGGCGGCCGCATCTCCGGCTCCGGCGGCTGCAACCGCTATTTCGGCACGGCCACCGTCGAGGGCGGCAAGATCAAGATCGGCCCGCTCGGCGCGACGCAGATGGCCTGCGTACCGGCGCAGATGGAACAGGAGCGGAAATTCCTCGACGCGCTCGGGTCTCATCAAGAATACCAAGGCCTGAACCATCAAGGACCTGAGGAAAGCGGGCCGGCGTTGCCGGCCCTTTTCGGTCACGCCTCGCGAATGGCGACGAAACGGGCCGCCTCGGCCAGCGTCACGGCACGCGCGCCGAACGGCGCCAGCAATTCTTCCGCCTCGGCGACGAGACCGTCGAGCATGGCGCGCACCGGCGTCACACCATAAAGCCCGACCAGCGTCCCCTTGCCGCGCGAAGAGTCCTTGCCGGTCGCCTTGCCGAGCGCTTCCGCCGTCGCCGTCTCGTCGAGAATGTCGTCGGCAAGCTGGAAGGCGAGGCCGATGACCTCGCCGAACCGGCGGATACGGTCGCGGTCTTCCGCCGTGGCGCGGCCGAGAATGGCGCCCGCCTCGCAGGAGAAGCGGATCAGCGCACCGGTCTTCATCGCCTGCAGGCGGCGGATCGCCGCCTCGTCCGGCGTGTCCTTCTCGGCCTGCAGGTCGAGCATCTGGCCGCCGGCCATGCCGCCGAGGCCGGAGGCGCGGGCAAGGCCGAGCACGAGATCGGAACGGACCTGCGGATCGGCATCGGTCGCCGGATCGGCCAGGAGATCGAAGGCGAGCGTCTGCAGCGCGTCGCCGGCAAGGATCGCCGTCGCCTCGTCGAAGGCGCGATGCACCGTCGGCCGGCCGCGGCGCAAGTCGTCGTCGTCCATCGCCGGCAGGTCGTCATGCACGAGGCTGTAGGCATGCAGGCATTCGAGCGCGGCGCCGACGCGCAGCGCCGCCTCGGCGTCGGCATCGAACAGGCGCGCCGTCTCGACCGCCAGGAAGGCCCGGAGCCGCTTGCCGCCACCGAGCGTCGCATGGCGCATCGCCTCGATCAGGCGCACCGGCCGAGCGATCTCGCCCTCGCGCGGATTGGAGCCGAGCACGCGATCGAGCACGCGTTCGATCGCCGTCGCCGCGCCGGACAGACGCGCCAGAAACTCATCGTCAAGCAGAACCAAGATTGCCTCATCGAAACGCCGGGGTGCCGGAAGCCTTGCCGCGACTTCGAGGGGCTCGTCAAGCGCGGGCGTTCACCAAGAAGAGAGGAAGCCGTCCCGCCGGCGACGGAGTGATTGCTCGACGGCGCGCGCAGGCCTATTTCTGATTGAAATCCACCACGCAGCACACTGAATGACGTTGAGCTCCGCCCCCAGTACCGGCTCCGGTTTCCGCCTCGACATCAACCTGTTGCGGGTGATCGCGGTCGTGGGCGTCGTGCTCTATCACTTCCGTGTCGGCCCGCTGACGGGCGGCTTTGCCGGAGTCGACCTCTTTTTCGTCGTCTCGGGCTACCTGATGACGCGAATCATCGCGGACGGCATCGATCGGGGCGGCTTCTCGCTCTGGCGCTTCTACGCCGCGCGCGCGCGGCGGATCGTGCCGGCGCTCGCCGCGCTCTGCCTCGTCC
>JAFKJZ010000645.1 GCA_017305815.1 Hyphomicrobiales bacterium | reverse complement strand
TGCGGCGGCTCGGCCAGCGTGCCGGCATGGCCGCGCTTCACCGAGGCGACGGCCTCGCCGGCGCGGCGGATGGCGTCGAGCGAGACTTCGCCCGCATGCGCATAGCCGACGGCTTCGCCGGCGACGGCACGGAGCCCGAAGCCCTGGCGCGTGTCGAAGCTCGCGCCCGACAGGCGGCCATTGTCGAAGACGAGGCCCTCGGACTGCGCGTATTCGAGATAGAGCTCGCCATCGTCGGCGCCGGAGAGCGCCTCGGCCACGACGGTTCGCGTCTCGTCGCGGTCGAGGCCGGCGCGCGCGAGAATGGAAAGATGTTCATCGGCCATGGCAAGCTCCGGAATTCAATCTGAAGTGCAGAAATAGGAGATTGCGAGCGCTTTCGCACCCCCTTGCCGATGGGCCCGTGCCTATTGCTGGCCGGCGAGCGCGTCCATGGCCAGCGAGATCTCGGCCCTGAGCGCGGCGATGCGGGCGTCGTAGACCCGGCCGAGACAGGCGGTGTCGCCGCCGCAGGCGGCGCGGAGCTTGAGGAAATCCGCCGCGGCGTCGCGGCGCGCGGCATTGGCGCCCATCAGCATCGGCACCTTGTTATACGCGAACCAGAGCGCCGCCATCTCGGTATCGCGTTCCGACAGCGTCGGATCCTGGCAGATGGCGATCTCGTCCGGCGCGGTTGCCTTGGCGCAGTTGAAGCTGGCGGCGTGCGCGGGAATCGCCGCCGTCAGGCCGAGGCTCGTCAGGATCAGGAGGGGGAAAAGTTTCATGACGATGCACCTTTGCTGGAATGGGCGGAGATTGATCCGACGCCGGGAGCTTGTCGAGGACCATCCTTGCGCCGTCCCCCATTGCCTTTCGCCCCCCGAATGGCCCATACGCTGCGGCACGGAACACAGGACGGAAAACGCTGGCCGGCACGCTCTTCGAAGAGTCTGCTGCGCCGCGACCCGCCGAAAGAGGATGGAAAGAGCATGGCGACGGCATTCGGTCTGGACAGGCAGGCATTGACGATCATCCCGGTGTCCGGCCCGCTGAACGGCCGCGTCACCCCGCCCGGGTCGAAGTCGATCACCAACCGCGCGCTGCTGCTGGCGGCGCTCGCCAGGGGCACCAGCCGACTGACCGGCGCGCTGAAGAGCCTCGACACCAACCTGATGGCCGGCGCCCGACCGTCATCGTCACCAGCACCGGCCGCCTCAACCCGCCCGCGGAGCCGCTGTTCCTCGGCAATGCCGGCACGGCGATGCGCTTCCTTTCGGCGGCGGTAGCGCTGGTCGAGGGAACCGTCGTCGTCGACGGCGACGCGCATATGCGCAAGCGGCCGATCGGCCCGCTGGTCGAGGCGCTGCGCTCGCTCGGCATCGACGCCAGCGACACCGGCGGCTATCCACCCGTCACCGTGCATGGCAACGGCGCCTTCGGGACCGGCCGCGTCGAAATCGACGGCGGCCTGTCGAGCCAGTATGTCTCGGCGCTGCTGATGGCGGCCGCCTTCGGCAACGGCCCGATCGAGGTGGCGCTGACCGGCAGCGAGATCGGCGCGCGCGGCTATGTCGACCTGACGATCGCGGCGATGCGCGCCTTCGGCGGCGTGGTCGAGCAGATCGACGCGGCGAGCTGGCGCGTGCAGCCGACCGGCTACCGCGCGACCGACTTCGTCATCGAGCCCGACGCCTCGGCCGCCACCTATCTCTGGGCGGCGGAAGTGCTGACCGGCGGCAGCATCGATCTCGGCGTGCCTT
The DNA here is from genome assembly GCA_017305815.1 of Hyphomicrobiales bacterium. GTDB lineage: Bacteria > Pseudomonadota > Alphaproteobacteria > Rhizobiales > Kaistiaceae > Kaistia > Kaistia nematophila. Next base: position 3,912 of record JAFKJZ010000645.1, on the reverse strand, counting down.
CGGATGCGTTCACGCAGCCGGACGCGAAGGCGCGCGAGGTCATCGCCATGTTCCCGAACCTGCCGGCGGTGATCGACGGCTCGCAGATGCAGGACGCGGTTCCGACCATCGCCGTGCTCGCCGCCTTCAACAACACGCCGGTGCGCTTCGTTGGCATCGCCAATCTGCGCGTCAAGGAATGCGACCGCGTTTCGGCGGTGGCGACCGAGCTGTCGCGTATCCGGCCTGGGCTCGGCACGGAGGAGGGCGACGACCTGATCGTCGCTTCCGATCCCTCGCTCGCCGGCCAGACGCTGCCGACCCAGATCACCACCTATTCGGATCACCGCATCGCCATGAGCTTCGCGCTCGCCGGCCTGAAGATCGGCGGCATCACCATCCTCGACCCAGGCTGCGTCGCGAAGACCTATCCGACCTACTGGGAAGCGATGCAGGGGCTCGGCGTGAAGCTGGAGGCCTGAGGGGCACCCTTCAGGACTCCAATGCCCTTCTTCGAGGCCCGGCTTCGCCGGGCACCTCAGGATGATGATCGAGTTCTGGGAATCAGCCTCAGTAGAGGCTGGTCGCGTAGCGGGCGAGCATCTCGGCCTGGGTTTCGGCAGGCTCGCCGGAGCGCGTGTGGTCCTTGAGCATCTCGCCCATGGTCGGCAGCAGGCCGCGGTCGATCCGGCTTTCCTCGGCCCAGAGCTTCGAGCGCATCACCGCCTTGCCGCATTGCAGGTAGGCCTCGCGCACCGTGATCACCAGCACGGTCGCCGGCACCTTGCCTTCGGCGATGTGCGCGGTGCGCAGCGCGAGGTCGTCGTCGATCGCCGCGACGCCGTTGACGCGCAGCGTCTCGTCGACGCCGGGGATCAGGAACAGCAGGCCGACGCCCGGCCGCTCGACCAGGTTGGCGAGGGAATCGATCCGGTTGTTGCCGACGCGGTCGGGGATGACGAGCATCTTCTCGTCGGCCACGCCGACAAAGCCCGGATGGTCGCCGCGCGGCGTCGCGTCGCCGAGGCCGTCCGGCCCCTGCGTGGCGATGACGACGAACGGCGACAGCGCGATGAAGGACCGGCAGTGCCGGTCGATGTGGTCGAGCTGCTTGGCGACGGAGCGCAGCTTCGGCGCTCCATCGATGGCCCGCAGCGTTTCCATCGTCTCGATGCGGGCCATGATGTTCCGTCCTTTGCGCGTCAGGGGAGGGCGTCGAAGCCCTGGCCGAAGCCGTTCAGCGAGATCGGGATGCCGATACCTTCTTCCGGTGTCTGGAAGATGACAAAGGTAGCCGTCTTTCCATTGCGCAGCTTGCCGATCAGGTCGTCGTCGAGGATCACCTCGGCGAGACAGCCGTCCGGCAGGCAGCGGACGAAGCCGGCGCGTCCCATCTCGTTCTGGTCGATCTTGAGGCCGAGGCCGGACGGCAGCAGCACGCCGAGCGGCGCCAGCACACGCATCACCTTCGACTTCTTGTCGGCCGTCTTCAGCACGATGACGGAGAGGCCGACATTGTCGCGGTCCTCGGCCGTCACGAACTGCATCATCGAACAGACTTCGCCCTGCGCGCCCGGGGGCTTGTCACAGCGCGTCTCCCAGTCGCCATGCATGCCCTTGGAGACGCCCTGCGCGGACGCCGCACCCGGCATGGCGGCCGCCAGGGCAGCCACGGCCAGCGCGTTTAGAACGATTCGCAGGGGCCGGAATGCGCCAAGACGCACAGTTGGATAGACCTTCACCTGAGCGATCTCCTCGATTCTCACAATTGCCGTACATCAATGCACGACGACGCTCGCCGCAGTAACCCTTGCGGGACTCCCCATCGAGCGCGATTTGCCGCATCTCATCTCACGATCCCCCGTTGCTAGGCAAAGGGGCATGTGGTTTGTCTCGGTCGATATTCGGCCGAATCCGAACTCTCCGCATGGCAGAAAAACGCCTTCGGCCTATAGTGTTGTGGAAAATGGCGCAACGGAGGCCGTTTTTCGAGCTTCGTTGCGCTGATCGGCTTCGATGCCGTAAAGGCATGGATAGGGAGTGTACACGTGACGAAGGCGATCACGCGTCTCGGATCATTTTTGGCGCTCGGTGGAGCGTCTGCGGCGGCACTGGGCGGATTGATGGGCGTGGCGCAGGCCGCTCAGCCGACCCCCTGGGCGATGTGGATGCAGCCCGCTGCGTCCCCGATCATGGAAAAGATCCGCAGCTTCAATTTCGGCATCACGGTCGCCATGGCGATCGTCGTGCTCGTCGTTCTGGCGCTGCTCGTCTATGTCGTTCTCCGCTTCAATGCGAAGGCGAACCCGGTGCCCTCGCGCACCTCGCACAACACGATGATCGAGGTCGTGTGGACGCTCGCCCCGATCCTGATCCTGATCGGCATCTCGGTTCCGTCCTTCTCGCTGCTGTTCGCGCAGGAAGACCCCGGCCGCATCATCAAGGACTACGACCCGGCCAAGACGCTGACCGTCAAGGCGACCGGCCTGCAGTGGTACTGGAACTACGAATATCCGGACAATGAGGGCGTCGCCTTCGACTCGACCATGCTCGAGGACAAGGATCGCACCGATCCCGTCAATCAGCCGCGCCTGCTCGCCGTCGACAACGACATGATCGTTCCGGTCGGCACGGTGGTCCGTCTGCAGGTCATTGGCGCCGACGTGATCCACTCGTTCGCGCTGCCCGCCTTCGGCATCAAGGTCGACGCGGTTCCCGGTCGCCTGAACGAGACCTGGTTCCTCGCCGAGCGCGAGGGTGTCTATTACGGCCAGTGCTCCGAGCTCTGCGGCGTCAACCACGCCTTCATGCCCATCGCCATCCGCGTCGTGTCGCCGGACCAGTTCAAGACCTGGGTCGCCCAGGCGAAGGACGATCTGCCGGGCGCCTACAAGGCGCTGGCGGAGGCTGTCGCGAAGGACAAGGTCGCCAAGGCCTCGGAAACCGCTGTCGAGGTCGCTGCCCGCTGAGGGCAGCCTACCCACGCAGGATTGCAATTGATCGGCTCCGGCGCGCCAGCGCCGTGACGCCGTAGGACACGAAAAGGGAGCAGGCCATGGCCACGGGTGCTGCACACGCTGCTGAACACCACGACCACCCGACAGGGTGGCGTCGTTGGGTCTATTCGACCAACCATAAAGACATCGGCACGATGTACCTGATCTTCGCGATCGTCGCGGGTATCATCGGCGGTGCGTTGTCGGTCGGCATTCGTCTGGAGCTGCAGCAGCCTGGTCTGCAGATCTTCGGCAACCCCTACGTCTTCAACACCTTCGTCACCGCGCACGGCCTGGTCATGATCTTCTTCATGGTCATGCCCGCGATGATCGGCGGCTTCGGCAACTGGATGGTGCCGATCATGATCGGCGCGCCGGACATGGCGTTCCCGCGCATGAACAACATCTCGTTCTGGCTGCTGCCGCCCTCGCTGCTGCTGCTGCTCATCTCGCTGTTCATGCCGAGCGCGGCTGGCCAGCACGGTGTCGGCGGTGGCTGGACGATGTATCCGCCGCTGTCCGGCTCGGGTCCGGAGGGCGCGGCAGGTCCGGCCGTCGACTTCGCGATCCTGGCCCTGCACATCTCGGGCGCCTCGTCGATCCTCGGTGCGATCAATTTCATCACCACGATCTTCAACATGCGCGCTCCGGGCATGACGCTGCACAAGATGCCGCTGTTCGCCTGGGCCGTGCTCGTTACCGCCTTCCTGCTGCTGCTGTCGCTCCCGGTCCTCGCCGGCGCGATCACCATGCTGCTGACCGACCGTAATTTCGGCACCACCTTCTTCAAGCCGGAAGGCGGCGGTGATCCGATCCTGTTCCAGCACCTGTTCTGGTTCTTCGGTCACCCGGAAGTGTACATTCTGATTCTGCCGGGCTTCGGCATCGTCAGCCACATCATCTCGACCGTCTCGAAGAAGCCGATCTTCGGCTACAT
>JAFKJZ010000621.1 GCA_017305815.1 Hyphomicrobiales bacterium | reverse complement strand
ACGATAGTTCTCCGCCACGACATCGGCACCCTCCACCAGCTTGCGGGCGATCGCCAGGCCCGCAGGGCTCTTGAGATCGAGGGCAAGGCTGCGCTTGTTCCGGTTGCCGGTCAGTTGCAGCATGGTCTGACCATCGAGGAAGCGGTTCGCGCCGCCCCATTTGCGCTGGAACGCGCCTTCGACCGGCTCGATCGCGATGACGTCGGCGCCGAGGTCCGCAAGGAACTGGATGCCGACCGGACCCATCAGGAAATGATTGAAGCTGACGATCCGAATACCCTCGAGATGACGCACTGTTCCTCCGCACGAAACCGGTTTCTGAAAGCGATTTCATAAACGCATAACGCAAGTTTTCGGCCTTGGCAATGGGGCCGGGCAAGGCCCTGCCAGAGAGCCCGATCGTGACCCCGGCCGCCCGGAAAATCAACCGAAACCTTATATATCAGCGCGACATGCCGACGACCGATACGCCACAACAACCGTGATTGGGCGTTGCATCCCCCGAGAAAAGTCGATAGCATCGCCTTAATGAAAGCGGTTTCATTTGATAGTCGGCGACGCGGTAGGGACAGGCGCCGCGCGAGAAGTCGAGACCGCCCCAAGTGACGCCCGCGTGGATGAAAGCCGGCCGCAGTGCCGCCGCGCCACAGAGCGGGCCCACCGGCGCACGCCCGGATTGAGGCCAGGGAGGATAGACGCGTGACGGATTTCTACCTGAAGGTCGACGACGCCGTGACGCTCGAGCGCGAGGTCAGCGAGGCGGTCGTGAACGCCTTCGCCGAGGTCAGCGGCGATCATTCGCCCAACCATGTCGACGAAACCGCCATGTCGGGAACGGCCTATGAGGGGCGCATCGCCCATGGCGCGCTGATCATCGCCTTCATGTCGACCTGCTCGACCCAGATCGTCGAGCGCGTGCCGAATGTCCGGGCGACGGAGACGCCCGTCTCGCTGGGCTACGACCGGATCCGCTTCCTGAAGCCCGTCTATATCGGCGACACGGTGCGCCTGCGCTACGCCGTCCGGGAGGTCGACGCCGAGCGCCGCCGCGCGCGATCCGAAATCATCGTGACCAACCAGAACGGCGACACGGTCTGCGTCGGCGAACACATCCTGAAATGGGTGAGCTGACGACGCGGAAAGCAGCCGGGGCCGGACCGGGAGGGGCCGGACCCGAAGACGAGAAAATCGGGAGGACAGCCATGTATGATTTCATCGTCGTCGGCGGCGGATCCGCCGGGTCCGCGCTTGCGACCCGCCTGTCCGAGGATCCGGACGCCAAGGTGCTGCTGCTGGAGGCGGGACCGCGCGACTGGAACCCCTATATCCACATGCCGGTCGGCTTCTACAAGACGACCAAGGGTTCGCTCACCTGGCGCTACGAACTGGCGCCGCAGCAGCACCAGGGCGGGATCACGCCGCTCTATCCGCAGGCGCGCGTGCTCGGCGGCGGCTCCTCGATCAACGCGCAGGTCTATATCCGGGGCAATGCCGAGGACTATGACACCTGGGAGGAAATGGGCTGCCTCGGCTGGGCCTATCGCGACGTGCTGCCCTATTTCCGGCGCGCCGAGAGCAACGAGAAGTACTCTGCCCCCTATCATGGCATCGACGGCCCGCTGAGCGTGGTCGACCAGCGCCATCCGCACAAGCTGAGCAAGGCCTTCGTCCAAGCCTGCCAGGAATACGGCATTCCCTACAATCCGGACTTCAACGGGGCGACGCAGCCGGGAACCGGCCTCTACCAGACGACGAACCGCGACGGCAGGCGCTGCAGCGCGGCGGTGGCCTATCTGCGCTCGGCGCGCAACCGACCGAACCTGACCGTCCGGACCGGCGTGCTGGCGAAGCGCATCCTGATCGAGAACAACCGCGCCGTCGGCGTGGAGTTTTTCCAGGGCAACAGCGTGGTGACCGAGCGCGCCGCGCGCGAGGTGATCGTCACGGCAGGGGCAATCGGCTCGCCCAAGCTGCTGATGCTCTCCGGCATCGGTCCCTCGGCCCATCTCGCCAGCCACGGCATCCGCACGCTGGTCGAACTGCCCGGCGTCGGCCAGAACCTGCACGACCATCTCGACGTCTTCATGATGTACAACGTCAAGAACGTCGACAGCTACGACGTCTACAAGAAGGCGAGCCGGAAGATCATGCCGGCGATCCAGTACGCCCTGTTCCGCAACGGCCCGGTCGCCGGCACCATCGTCGAGGGCGGCGCCTTCTGCTGGAGCGACCCGAAGCTGCCGGCGCCGGACCTGCAATATCACTTCCTGCCGGGCACCGGCGTCGAGGAGGTCAACGACACCGACGCCACGGTCACCGGCAATGGCTGCACGCTGAACGGCTATTTCATGCATCCGCGCGCCCGTGGCGCCGTGACGCTGAAGAGCGCCGACCCGCGCGTCTCGCCCTCGATCGATCCGAACTTCCTCGGCGATCCCTATGATCTCGAACGCACGATCGACTGCGTGAAAGTCGGGCAGGAGATCATGACGCAGCCCGCCATGAAGCGCTTCGTCACCGACGAGTTCATGCCGGGCCCGAAGTGCCGCAGCCGCGCCGACTACGAGGCCTATGTCCGCGAGCGGGCGCGCTCCGGCTACCACCCGGTCGGCACATGCAAGATGGGCCAGGACGAGATGGCCGTCGTCGACACCGAATTGCGGGTGCATGGCGTCGATGGCCTGCGCGTCGCCGACGCCTCGATCATGCCGCGCCTCGTCTCGGGCAACACCAACGCCCCCAGCATCATGATCGGCGAGCGCGCCGCCGATTTCATCCGAGGCAACCGCGCCGGGATCGCCTCCCGATCCCCGGCGCTGGAGCGGGCCGGCTAGCCGCCGCCCGCTCCCCTCCCTTCCGCCCATCCGAAGCTCAGCAAGGAACCAACCGATGAACCAAGTTTCGACCACGCGCGACTACGCGCACCACGTCTCCGGCGGCGACCGCGCTCCGGCGGCCATGATCGAGCGTCACTCGCCCGCGACCGGCCGCCTGGTCGCCAGCTTCGCCGAGGGGACCGCCGCGGACGCAGCGGCCGCCATCGCCGAGGCGCGCGAAGCCTTCGACAACGGCCCCTGGCCGCAGATGACGGGCATGGAGCGTGCGGCCGTCGTGCGGCGCTGGGCCGACCTGATCGAGGAGAACCTCGAGCGCCTCGCCCGCATCGAGGTCGACGAGGTCGGCAAGCCGATACGCCAGGCGCGCGGCGACCTGCGCAACGTCGTCTCGCTCACCCATTTCGCCGCCGGCCTCGCCATGCAGGTGCACGGCGAGACCTACACCAATCTCGGCCCGCAGAAGGCAGGCTGGATCCACCGCGAGCCGGTCGGCGTCGTCGGCATGATCATCCCGTGGAACTTCCCGGCGCTGATCTTCGCCCAGAAGGTGCCGTTCGCGCTCGCCGCCGGCTGCACCGTGGTGGTGAAGCCGTCCGAGTTTACTTCCGGCACGGCGCTCGAACTCGCCCGCCTCGGCAAGCTGGCGGGCCTGCCGGACGGCACGCTCTCGGTCGTCACCGGCTATGGCGACCCGGTCGGCGAGACGATCGTCAAGAGCCCGGAGGTCGACTTCGTCTCCTTTACCGGATCGACCGCGGTCGGCCGCCGCATCCTCGCCAACTCGGCCGAAACGCTGAAGCGGGTGTCGCTCGAGCTCGGCGGCAAATCGGCCAATATCGTCTTCGCCGACGCCGACCTGGACGACGCCATCGACGGCTCGCTCTACGGCATCTTCTACAATCAGGGCGAATGCTGCTGCTCGGCGACGCGCCTGCTCGTCGACGAGAAGATCGCCGACGAATTCGTCGAGCGCCTCGTCGCCCGCGCCCGCACGCTGAAACTCGGCGACGTGCATGCCGACGACGCCGATGTCGGCGCGATGATCAGCGACAAGCACTTCGACAAGGTCTGTTCCTATCTCGCCAAGGGCAAGGCCGAGGGCGCGACGCTTCGGCTCGGCGGCGAGGCCGGGGCGCAGGCGGACGGCCTGTTCGTGCAGCCGACCATCTTCGACAACGTCACGCGCGACATGACGATCTTCCGCGAGGAGATCTTCGGGCCGGTGCTGTCGATCATCCGCTTCAAGGACCAGGACGAGGCCGTCCGCCTCGCAAACGACACCGCCTATGGTCTCGCCAGCTCGCTCTGGACCAAGAACTTCGACACCGCCCACCAGATCACGCCGAAGCTGCGCAGCGGCTCGGTCTGGATCAACACGACGATCGACGGCGCGCCGCAGATGCCGTTCGGCGGCTACAAGGCGTCGGGCTTCGGCCGCGAAATGGGCCAGGCGGGCTTCGACGAATTCACCAACATCAAGACGGTGTTCGCGCATCTCGGCAAGCGCGAGCCCTACTACCCGTCCAAGGGATGACAACCCCGGGGCCGGCGACCTCCCCCTCCCGATAGCAAGCCGGCCTCAAACTCATGGGCGCTACGATCCTTCGTAGCGCCCCTTTTTTTGCCCACCACCGACGGCAACCGGCGCGCCCGGCTCGGGCAC
>JAFKJZ010000620.1 GCA_017305815.1 Hyphomicrobiales bacterium | reverse complement strand
GCCGCGGACGGCGGGGGAGGTGCGGCCAGATCGTCGGCGCATCGGGAGCAAGGGTCGGATCAAGGAGGCTCCAAGCCTGGTTAATCGTTCAATAAGACTCTCACGCGAAGGCCGATGCGGCAAGTCACCTGCCGAAATGCGCGAGAAACGACGCATGGCGCCGCCGCACATGTGTTGAAAGAACGGTGATTTGTGGCTTTTCCAAGAAGCCGGATTATTCTGTTAATCATGATGGTTGCCGGGACCGGATCCTGCGATCCGGGCGCTTTTGCCCCATTTGGGGCGAAGCTCATTGCCGGCGCGCGCTTGTGCCGCCGCCGCTTGCTGCTACACTTGGTCCCAACAAGGCACGCGATGAGCTGCGCGCCGGGCCTATTTGCCCTGTGTCCGCGCGGCCAAAGGATTTGATGTGACAATCTCGGGCGAGGATCCGCGGATCGCGGATTCCGGTGCGCCCGTCAGGGATTCCGTGGCCACGCCACGGAACCATGTCGGGACCGCCGATGGTTCTGGCCAGCCACAGGGTGGCAATGGCCCAGGACATCCAGGCAAGAAGAAGGGCAGGCGGCGCAAGAAGCGCGGGCCGGTCTATGCATCCGGGCAGAAGCCGGACGCCAGGAATGGCGGCAAACCGGCGGAGGCCCTGCGGTCGGATTCCAGCGATCGCGGTCCGGCGGCGCGGACGCAGCCGACGTCGGCGGGCCGTCCTGGACGGTCGGGAGCGGCGCGCCCCGCCGGCCACGCCTCCCGCCCGCAGCACCATGCGCAGGGGCACAATGGCGCACATCCGCATCAGGGGCCGTCTGGGCAGGATGCACGGCCAGGCAGGCCTGACGCGCGTTCGCGCGCCGAGGAGCCCGCGCCGACCGACACGCTCTATGCCGCACTCGATCTCGGCACCAATAATTGCCGCCTGCTGATCGCGCAGCCGCGCGAACGCGGGTTTCGCGTCGTCGATGCGTTTTCGCGCATCGTGCGGCTCGGCGAGGGCGTCGGCCGCAGCGGCCGCCTCGGTGAGGCGGCGATGGACCGCGCCGTCGAGGCGCTGCGCATCTGCCGCTCGAAGCTCGCTGATCGCGGCGTCGCCCGCGCGCGGCTGATCGCGACCGAGGCCTGCCGCTCTGCCGAGAATGGCGCGATCTTCCTGGAGCGTGTGCGCAGCGAGACCGGCCTGTCGCTGGAGATCGTCTCGCGCGAGACGGAGGCGAGGCTCGCCGTCTCGGGCTGCGCCTCGCTGATCGACCCGAACTCGAACGGCGCGCTGTTGTTCGATATTGGCGGCGGTTCGTCCGAGTTGGTCTGGATCGACCTGACGCGCCCTGCCGAGGCCAGGCGGCGGCGCATGTCGGACCGCATCCGCACCTGGGCGTCACTGCCGGTCGGCGTCGTGACGCTGAGCGAGCGGCATGGCGGCGAGCTGGTGACGCCGGAAGTGTTCGAGGCGATGGTCGTGGAAGTGAGCGACATGCTGCGCGACTTCCCGGAGGCCGAAGCGCTCGACCATGCGGTGGCGGCGGGCAATCTCCATATGCTTGGCACGTCCGGCACGGTGACGACGCTCGCCGGCGTCCATCTCGGCCTGGAGCGCTATGACCGGCGCCGGGTCGACGGCACCTGGATGACGGGCGACGAAGTCAATCTGATGATGAATACGCTGACCGGCATGGACTATGCCGCGCGGATCGCCAATCCCTGCATCGGCAAGGAAAGGGCGGATCTCGTGCTGGCGGGCTGTGCCATTCTCGAGGCGATTCGCCGGCGTTGGCCCTGCCAGCGGCTGCGGGTGGCCGATCGTGGCTTGCGGGAAGGTATTCTGGTGGAAATGATGGCGGAGGACGGCGTCTGGCGCCGCTCGCCGCATCGGCAGAACGGAAGGCCGTCATGACCGGCACCAAGAACAATTCGGGCAGGGGATCGGGCGGGCGCGAGCTCACGGTCCGCGTCAAGACTTCGCGCGGCCGCACGGCCTCGTCGCAACGCTGGCTGGAGCGGCAGCTGAACGACCCCTATGTCGCGCGCTCGAAGCGAGAGGGCTATCGCTCGCGCGCCGCCTACAAGCTGATCGAGATCGACGACAAGCACCACATCCTCGCGCCGGGCATGCGCGTGGTCGACCTCGGCGCCGCGCCGGGCGGCTGGTCGCAGGTGGCGATCGAGCGCGTCGGCTCGACCGACGAGGACAAGCGGGTGGTCGCGATCGACTATCTGGAAATGGACGAGCTTCCGGGCGTCATCCTGTTCCAGAAGGATTTCCTGGACGAGGATGCGCCGGCTCTGCTGGAGCAGGCGCTGGGTGGACTTGCCGACGTCGTCATGTCCGACATGGCGGCGCCGACGACCGGTCATCAGAAGACCGATCACCTGCGGACGATCTATCTTTGCGAGGTCGCTGTCGATTTTGCACTCAATGTGCTCAAGCCCGGTGGTCACTTTTTGACCAAGGTGTTCCGTGGCGGTGCAGAAAACACGGTGCTGACGCAGCTGAAGCAAAACTTCGCCTCCGTCTATCACATCAAGCCGCCGGCGAGCCGCGCCGGTTCGGTCGAGCTGTTCCTGCTCGCCAAGGGCTTCAAGGGTCGCAAGGCCGCGCCGGAAACGGCGGCAGCCGCCGAGGGCGGTGAGGACGAAAGCGGCTGGCGGCCTTAGCGCCCGCACAATCATCCCGAGAAAAAAAGCGCGATCCGGCAAGCCGTTGGATCGCGTTTTTCATTTGTGCGGCGCGGCGGCGAGCGCCCGTCCGGGTGCCCGCCGGTAGGCGGGCGCGCGGCCTGCGACGCCTGGTTGCGAACATCGCGATTGCCATCTCCTTGGTATGGTGCTTGCATCGTTGTCGAGCAGCGCTTGGCTACGGTTCTATGCAGAACAAGGAGACCGAATGGCCCTCTTCGAGATGACCGATGCGTCTGGTGTAGTACGCCCCTGCTATACCGAAGTGCAGCGCTGGGTCGACGAGGTCGGGATCGAGGGATTGAGGGGCCGGCTGAAGGAAGCCGAGACCATCTTCCGCCGGATCGGCATCACCTTCGCGGTCTATGGCGAGGGCGGCGATCCGGAGCGACTCATCCCCTTCGACCTGCTTCCCCGCATCTTCGCCGCCGACGAATGGCGCACCCTCGACCGCGGCATCCGCCAGCGGGCGCGGGCCCTCAACGCCTTCCTCTATGACGTCTATCATCGCGGCGAGATCATCCGCGCAGGCATCGTCCCGGCCGACCTGATCTACCGTAACCGCGCCTTCGAGCCGGAGATGATCGGCTTCGATCCGCCGGGCCGGGTCTACAGCCACATCGTCGGCATCGACATCATCCGCACCGCCGAGGGCGGCTTCCAGGTGCTCGAGGACAATTGCCGCACGCCTTCCGGCGTCAGCTACATGCTCGAAAACCGCGAGACGATGCAGCGCATGTTCCCGGAACTGTTCGGCTCGGTCCGCATCGCGCCGGTCGACAGCTATCCGAACGACCTGCTGGAGACGCTGAAGGAAGTGGCGCCGATCGGCGCCGGCGGTGACCCGACCGTGGTGGTGCTGACGCCGGGCTCGTTCAATTCGGCCTACTACGAGCACAGCTTCCTCGCCGACATGATGGGCGTCGAGCTGGTCGAGCCGATGGACCTTTATGTCGACGACGATCGGGTCTGGATGAAGACGACGCACGGGCCGAAGCGGGTCGACGTCATCTATCGCCGGATCGATGACGACTACATCGATCCCCTGACCTTCCGGCCGGATTCCCTGCTCGGCGTGCCGGGGCTGTTCGGTGCCTATCGCGCCGGCGGCGTGACGCTTTGTTCAGCCCCGGGCGCGGGCATCGCCGACGACAAGGCGATCTACATGTTCGTGCCGGACATGATCCGCTTCTACCTCTCGGAGCAGCCGATCCTGCACAACGTGCCGACCTGGCGCTGCGCAGTGCCGGACGAATGCGCCTATGTGCTGGAGCATCTCGACGAACTGGTCGCCAAGGAAGTGCACGGCTCCGGCGGCTACGGCATGCTGATCGGCCCGCGCTCGACCCGCGCCGAGATCGACGCCTATGCCGCGCGCATCCGCGCCAATCCGTCCGAGTTCATCGCCCAGCCGACGCTGGCGCTTTCCACCGCGCCCGTGCTGGGCGCGAAGGGTATCGTCCCGCGTCATGTCGACTTCCGGCCCTATTGCCTGGTCGGCAAGGAGATGCGGCTGTCGCCCGGCGGGCTCACGCGCGTCGCCCTCACCGAAGGATCCCTGGTGGTCAATTCCTCCCAGGGCGGCGGCGTCAAGGACACATGGGTGCTGGAAGACTGACATGCTGAGTCGTACCGCCGAGAACATCTTCTGGATGGCCCGCTACATCGAGCGGGCCGAAAGCACCGCCCGCCTGCTCAGCGGCAGCGGTGAAGGGGACCCGTACGTGAACTGCCCTGGCGACAGCATCGCCGGCTTCCCCTGGCTGCTGGTCGAAGGCTCCGGGCACCAAGGCAAATACATCTACGCCGAAGTGAGCCAGGACGAGCTGTTCGA